>JAYTIA010000599.1:0-3368 GCA_043732145.1 Saprospiraceae bacterium | reverse complement strand
ACGAAGAAGATTTTTATAAGCAATTTGATGGGATTAAAGTTTTACCACAATCTAAAAAAGATGATTTTGAGGGTTTTTTAAGCAATTTTGATTTCATCACAGCAGAAAGTTTAAAAGTTCAAATTCGTAAAGGGCGTTATATGGGTTGGAAATCAAGTAATAACATTCAATCAGATAAATATGCTTTTCAAGGAGGGAGAAAAGTATTTACCATTCCATATCAGATTACAAACAAATTGTACAGTTCTGAATTGGGGCTTTTAGTTGATGAAGAAGAGCCTTGGAGAACAGATTTGATATAAATGTCTGTAAGAAATAATCAAAGCACATCTAGTAAAGCGATAGAAGCAGAGTATCAACCGCAAAAGGTCAAATAGTCTCGACATCATATAGTTTTATTTTATCATCACGGGTATATCATCAAAGTCTGGTGACACATAAGGGAATAAACCTTTGCCCCAACCTGCTCGACGAGGGTTTGGAATAGTAGGTTTTGATACTTTTTGCTTGACTTTGATTTTTTGCTCCAAGCCAATTTCTTTTAGTAATTGAAATATACGTGTAAACTCTTCGGGCGTATCGAATTTTAAAATTATTTGCGCACTCATTTTTTCGATTTTAATTTTTCACAAAAATACATACGTTTCAGATAAAAACAAATTAAAAACGCCCATGCTAAACATCACCGCCACCCAAATCAACTACTATCACATCTGCCATCGAAAACTTTGGCTTTCCGGTCACGCTATCCAGATGGAACACACTTCTGACATCGTAACGGAAGGACGATTGATTGGCGAAAATGCGTATCCGCAACGCTCGGAAAAATATACGGAAGTGGAATTGGACGGTGTGAAAATTGATTTTTATGATGCTAAAAATAAAATCGTGCATGAAGTGAAAAAATCGGATAGGGCAGAGGCGGCGCACATTGCTCAGGTGAAATACTATTTGTACGTTCTGAAAAAAAATGGTGTCGAAGGTGCGAAAGGCGTAATAGAATATCCGAAAGCGCGACACACTGAACAAGTCGAATTAACATCGGAAGATGAAGCATCCATAGAAACATGGACCTTTGATATTCGACGCATTTTGGCTGCCGAAACTTGTCCGCCGGTGTTGAATAAACCGGTGTGTAAAAAATGTTCTTACTACGATTTTTGTTATTCGGACGATTGAGATGCGATGGAGTTATTCTGCCGCTCTTACATTTACTTTCTTTTGTCTTGACACAAAAGAAAGTAACAAAGAAAAAGTCAAGTCCGCAAAACTCCCTCCGGTCAAACAGCGTTGCTGACAGCTCTACTTTTTGTTAGTCGGGAAAAAAGTTTCAAAAAACAGGGTTAAAAAAATTTTCAAAATCTAAAATCCAAAATCTAAAATCCAAAATCGTGAAGCGTTCTTTTTATTTATTTAATCCCGGCAGAATGAGTCGAAAAGACAACACGCTTTTTTTTATCGCCACTGACGATGACGGCAATGAGATTTCAAAAAAAGCATTGCCCGTAGAAACCATTGACAATTTATATATTTTTGGTTCTGTTGATGCAAATTCCGCGCTGTATAATTTTTTGGGCAAAGCAGAGATACCCGTTCATTTTTTCGATTATTACGAACATTATACGGGGTCGTTCATGCCCAAAGAATATTTATTGGCGGGTAAAATGCAAATCGAGCAAACCAAAACTTATATGAATCCGACCCGACGCATGATCGTTGCTCAGGCTTTCATCGAAGGTGCATCGTTCAATATGCTCAAAAATTTGAAGTATTACGACCGACGCGGACGCGATATCGAAACCCTCATCACACAAATTGAAACGTATCGAGAAAGTCTCGCGCAAACCAAAACCGTACAAGAACTCATGGGACTTGAAGGCAATTGCCGGCAAACTTATTATGCGGCGTTCGATCTTATCATCAACGATTTTGAAATGGGTAATCGCTCGAAACAACCACCGTCGAATGAAATTAACGCGCTTATTTCGTTCGGCAATATGTTGTGCTATACGCTTGCACTCGATCAAATTTATCATTCGCAACTCAATCCGACTATTTCATTTTTACACGAACCCGGTGCCAGGCGTTATTCGCTCGCATTAGATATTGCCGAAGTGTTCAAACCCTTGCTCGTTGATCGGATGATTTTTAAACTCTTAAATAAAAAAGAAATTAGAGAGCAACACTTCGATAAAAACTTAAACGGTTGTCGCCTCAATGAATCCGGAAGAAAAATCGTGGTGCGTGAATGGGACGAGCGATTGAAAGAAACTATCAAACATCGGTCACTCGGTCGCAACGTGAGTTACAAACATCTCGTCAAGTTGGAGTGCTATAAACTTCAAAAATTTGTTTTGGGTTTAGATGAAGTTTACAAACCGTTTAAAATTTATTGGTAGGATTTTTAATGGTTAGTTGTTAATGGTTAGTTGTTAATGAAAAAGTAGGTTTTCGGGTGTCGGGTATGAGGCAGCTTAAAATTTTTTTTGAAATTTTTTTTAAAAATAAAAAAAATATTTTCAAAAATTTTTTCGCGTGAAATTTTTTTTCAAAACAAAAAAATTTTTCAAAACTTTTCGCGGTTCAATTTTTTTTGAAAATATTTTTGCGATTCAAATTTTTTTTAATTAAAAAGCTGAAAATTGAAAATGATTCAATTTCAACTTTCAACTTTCAACTTTCAACTAAATTGATGTACATAATTTTAGTTTACGATTGCGGCGAAAAGCGCGTCGGCAAGATGCTTAAACTTTGTCGAAAATATTTGACATGGATTCAAAATTCAGTTTTTGAAGGCGAGTTGTCGGATATTCAACTTAAAGAATTAAAAATTGAAGCCGGAAAAATAATGAACAAATCGGAAGACAGCCTCATCGTTTTTAAAAGTCGGCAAGAACGGTGGTTAGAAAAAGAAATCATCGGCATCGAGAAAAACTCTACGGATAATTTTATTTAAAAGTATCCCGAAGGCATTACTTATAGCAATGGTGTTGTCGGTGAGTTTGTAACTGGTGTTGATAGTAGATTTTATTTCCGGATTAATTTTTAAAATGTTCATTACCAATGATTTGAAAAGTTGTCGCTGCCCTTATGAAATCGTACTATTGGCGTTCGACTATTTGAGCAAATTTTCGGAGTGCGCCTCGCCAAAAAAAGAAAGGAATTAATCTTTTTTTAGAAATAATAATTTGATCATTGACAATGTTGTAATATCTTTACGAATTAAATTTTGCGCCGTTGAATTTTATCAACGGCTTTTAATCGCACCATTTTGGAATTGAAAGAAAAACCGACGATGAAAAATTGAATTTAGAGTTAGACTTTTAATCGCACCATTTTGGAATTGAAAGATACTCAAAGGTTCGCTG
>JAYTIA010000598.1:0-8796 GCA_043732145.1 Saprospiraceae bacterium | reverse complement strand
TAGTGCCTTCGCGCCAAATCACGCGAATAGAATCAACAACTTGATTGGTGCCGATACCGAAATGCAAAACCGGTTCCACACTCGATTGAAAACCGCGCGTAGGCGATTGTTCTTGAAAATAAATTTGATTGCCACAATACAACGCTACTTTTGCACCGATGCCGAATTTATTACTCTTACCGCCTTCCAATTTTATGGTGACGGTGTGATTATCTTTATAAAATCTTTCAGATTGATTTTTATAAATGAATGCTTTATCGTTCAAATTATTCACCACCAAATCTAAATTGCCGTCGCCATCTAAATCCGCATAAACTGCGCCGTTGCTGATACCGAATTTATCTAAACCCCATTGCTCGCTCACGTTTGTAAAAGTTAAATTGCCGTTGTTTTTGTAACAATAATTGGAAGCACGACCGTCGGGCATAGCGGCAGCCATCGCTAAATCGGTTCCGTTTTGAACAGATTGATTGGAAATGTACTTGATATAATCTAAATTATTCGGACGACGCACGATACCGTTCGTTAAAAAAATATCTTTATTGCCGTCGTTATCTAAATCGGCAAACAAAGCAGACCAAGACCAATCCGTAGCCGAAACGCCGGCGAATTGGCCGATTTCACTGAACACGGAGACGCGATGTATCGCGTCTTTACTACCGTCATCGAAATTGCCGCGATTAAGTTGCAACATATTCCTCGGATATTGATAAAGATAACCGAACTCGCGATTTTTAAATTCAAAAATACTGTAAGAATCCGCACCGCCGGAGGCTTTCAAAATGGTTTCTTCTTCGGGCTTCATATCTGCACCGAAAAAATCCGGTCGTCCGTCGTTGTTAAAATCCGCGATGTCATTGCCCATCGAAAAATTAGAACAATGCCCCATACTTTTATTAATGCCTTCCGTGAAAGTGCCGTTGCCGTTGTTGTAATACAAGTAATCGTTGTCGTGAAAATCGTTGCCGACATAAATATCCGGCAAACCGTCGCCGTTAATATCGCTGATAGCGAGACCGAGACCATAACCCAACGAACCGTCGTGAATACCGGATTCGGCGGTGACATCATTAAAACGTCCGCCGAAATTTTTGTACAATACATCGCTAGACAAATCATCTTTTTCGTTTCTGTACTTCACACTTCTGTAACTGCGCGGCGAATGAACGGAGTGTTTCATCAAAAAACAATCTAAATCGCCGTCGCCGTCGTAATCGAAAAATGCGGCTTGCGTACAAAGTCCTGTCGCATCTAAACCGAAATACGCGGCCCGTTCGGTGAAAGTACCATCGTGATTATTGATATACAAAGTGTTTTTGCCCGGCATAGTTTTATAACCCGAAACATGACACACATAAATATCCAACCAACCATCGCCGTTCACATCCGCCATCGTCACGCCGGTTTTCCAACCGATAGTATCCGCCACACCGGCTTTCAGCGTCACATCTTCAAATTGAAAATTACCTTTGTTGATGTATAATTTATTCGCGCCTTGATTGGACGTAAAATAAATATCCGGCAAACCATCGTTGTTCACGTCACCGACAGCCACACCGCCCCCGTTGTAATAATAAAGATATTCGATGATGTTCCACTGTTCTGTATCGTGCAGTGTATTGGCGAAATTAACACCCGATTTTTCAGAAGATATTTTTTCAAACAGCGTGTCTTTTTTTTCGGTAACGCGGGTTTTGCAGAAAAAAAATGCAAACAGCATCAACAGAAACGCAATTAGTTGTAAAGACGCGATTAGTAGAGACGCAATGCATCGCGTCTTTACGTATGTTTGAACCGTTAATGTTTTCTGTGTTCGCTGCATTTAGAAATTTTACTTTTCAAAACGTAAAGATAGCATAGGGATTGTGAAAAAAATAAAATCTTAATTGCGTGCGTTAAAATCTAAAAAAAAGCATAATTTTGTTTATAAAAATTAAAAATGACAGTCGCACTGAAAGAAATAGAAAACCTTTTAACCAAAATATCGGCAACCGAAAAAGCGCAAGTGCTGCAATGGGTAGTGAGTGATTTGGGTGGCGGATTTATCGGCGTTGATAAAACACCGGATATTTGCGGCGGTGCGGCAAGAATAGCACGCACGCGCATACCCGTTTGGCTACTCGTGAGACAAAAACAATTAGGTATTATTGAATCTGAAATCCTATCGAATTATCCAACCTTGAGAGAGGAAGACCTGCACAATGCTTGGAATTATTATCGTGCGCATAAAAACGAAATCAACAAACTTATTAAAGAAAACGAAGAAGCCTAATTTTTATGGCGAGTCTCTATACCAATGAAAATTTTCGACGGAGAATTGTGCAAGCTTTAAGAGAACTCGGTCACGATGTGTTAACCGCTTTTGAAGCCGGTAATGCCAATTTAAGTATTTCGGACGATAAAGTTTTAGAATTTGCACACGACAACAACAGAATTATTTTAACTTTTAATGGTAAAGATTTTATTCGACTGCACAATCAAAACCCCAATCATGCCGGCATTATTGTTTGTACGGAAGACGCTGACCATATTGCACTTGCACAAAGAATTCACGAAGCGATAATTTTTCCGGATGATAATTTCGAGAACCGATTAGTACGTGTGAATCGCCCTCATTGACCCAAATAGAAATCATTACACCCGCAGATTTACGCAGATTTTAAAACGTAAATGCACGCAGATGTTAAGTTTTAGAAAATCGGCGTGAATCTGCAAAAAAATCTGTGGGAAATGCTTCTAAAATCTATTGTGTTCACTTTTTTATAATAAAACTCTGAATAGTACAATTATGTATTAGATTGTAATTAGTGTAAGATTATCTAAATCTAATAAAAATACTCCAATTTTTAAAATTGCGCCTCAATTATTTTTTTATTTCACCAACTCGAATTAATTTCAAGTGTTTTTTTAAATTTCTACTTTTGAGTAAGGCAAAAGTTTTTAATTTTTAATTTTTAATCGAAAATATCCACAATGAAACAATGCTACTTATTTTGCTGGTTTCGAGATTTATCGAACAGGACAGTTCCAATTATATCTTCTTAAAATTTAAAAATAGGATCTAACCAAACTTTAAATAAACTCACCTAATGCTCATTAATTTATTATTTTTTTTATTTGCCATGTTTCTTGCAGCTTCGATAGTTTTTGCAATTTGGTCACGTAATATCCGCAAAAAGGCTACTATAAAAGCCGCACCGATTGAAAATATTCCGGCGCGACAATGGACAACCGAATTTCTTGAAAGTAAACGCAGAATGACAGACCCGCTTGCAGATGAGGTTATCAATACAATTATGCAAAAAGGAGAAGAAAATTCTGTAAATAGTTTATTCGGTTCTATTACAAAAGACGGCGACCAAATACCCGCCGATTTGCCGGATGAAGTGCGCGCTTATTTTGAAAAAACTGCCATTCTTCCGGATTGGGCAGATAAAGATTTGATTGCACTCGGTCAGAATATTTATACACGTCACGGTGTACTTATCACAATTCTTTTAGCTTATAAAGCCTTGCCCGAATGTTATGCTTGTCCGAAAGGCGCGATGGTACTTTTTCATACCGCTCGTCTCAATGAACAAAGCGGTTCACTCGATGCTTTTTCGAGACGAATTGCAGAGACATCAGAATTTATTTATTATGCCATGAAACCCGGCGGTTTATTACCGGACGGAAAAGGTATTCGTGCTGCTCAAAAAGTACGCCTCATTCATGCAGTCGTACGATATTTTTTGCGGCAAAACGAATGGGATGTTTCTCTCTATGACGAACCTATTAATCAAGAAGATTTAGCGGGTACTTTAATGTCTTTTTCCGCTTTAATTTTGGAAGGACTTGAAACGATGGGGGTTGATTTGAGTGCCGAAGACAAAGAAGCCTATACACATTGTTGGCGTGTGATTGGACATATAATGGGTGTTGATGATGATATTATTCCGGTTAACGCTGCCGATTCCATTGCTTTAGGTCACGCTATTCAAAATCATCAGATTGGTGCAAGTGTGCAAGGAAATGAATTAATTAAGGCATTAATTAATTTTCAAAATAAGCATACACCAAGTTTTATGGATTATGAAATTAATGTTGAAATGATGCGCTTTTTGATGGGCGATACAATTGCTGACTTACTCAATGTGCCGCCCGCAAATAAACAAGATGTAGAAAGATTGGCAAACAAAGTGAAAGGTTATGTAAATATCGGCGAAAAATTAGATCATACGCGCCTCTTGTTGTTGATAATTCAAGGCTTTAATAAAATTTTACTGGAAATTCAAATTAATCAATTAGATAAAGGCGGTGTACTTAATTTTTATATACCGGAATCGCTTACGAAAGATTGGAGTGTAAAATCAAATGAAAATTGAAAAAATAAAACAAAATGAATCAACCGCTCGTCAATTTTCAAGATTACCCGACTATCGGACTTGTGTTCAATGGTCTCGGATGTTTGTTTTGGGTAGTCGCTTATGCCGTTTTAGTTTGGGAAATTCGTAAGAAAAAATTTGTAGAAATGCCGGCGTATATCGCCGGCGCAAATATCGGTTGGGAATTTGTTTGGAGTTTTCTTTACCATCCAAACACCGGTTTATTATTTGCACTAAGTTATCAAGCAGCTTTTTTATTGGATTGTTATATTTTTTATGCGGTTTTGCGCTACGGTACGAAACAATTGATGCAAGAAGAATTTAAAAAATATTTTTTACCGTTTTGCATCATCAATTTTATTTTTTGGATTTTATTCAGTTATACACACCGAACGGAAGGTTACGATACACTCATCGGAGCCAATTCCGGATATATCATCAATGTAATATTATCTTTACAGTGCATTGTTTTATTGTTTCAAACGACCGATACAAAAGAATTTTCATTGCTTTTAGGCTTAAGCCGTATGCTCGGCACCGGATTTATAACTGTTTCTTTGTTTTTTTTCTATCCGAACAGTCATTTCGTTCAATTGCTGGGTATTTCATGTTTTATTTTGGATGCCACATATAATTATGTTTTGTGGAAACGGAACGGCAAATTATTGTAAATCGGCGGAGAAATAAGTAATGAACAATGAATAATGAACAATCTTGCTACAAATTAATTGTCAATGATTTGTACAAAATAAAACCGGCGTTCATTTCATTCAACTACTTACTTTTAGAGTGTTTAATAAAAATTTGATTTATGTTTAGTTCATTAGTCAACTATTTCATACCAAAAGCACTTCACACAGACCATTATAAATTGCGCGTAGCACGTATGAGTGTTATCGTATTTTTAATAGCCGGCGTGTTTAATTTTTTCGGTATCAGCAGTGCGCTGATGATAGGTTTTCAATATTCAGCTTATTTGCTTTTCTTCGGAAGTCTTTGTTCTTTCAGTATAGCGTTTGCATTTAGAGCGGGCGTACCAATAAATTTTTCGATAAATCTTTTTTTATCGTTTAGTTTTATTCAAATATTCCTTCAAGCATGGTGGGGCGGTGGTTTAGAATCTTCGAGTACCGTCGCCCTTTTTTTAATGCCATCAATTGCCATGCTGTTACTCGGAAGAACAGGCGCAATTTATTGGTTAATCATTTCAATTATTGCAGTCATCTTTTTATATTGGTACGAAGGATATTATGGTCAATTACCCGAATTTTACGTTATAAGTATGCGTCGTAATTATGTCATAAACGGAACTATAGGCATGATGGTTTGTATTTTTGTAATTATTTTAGTGATTGACAATGAAAAAAATGTAGCCTATCACAGTTTATTTAGCAAAAACGAAGAACTCAAAACCAGTCAAAACAGACTCGTTCAAACCGAAAAACTCGCAAGCCTTGGTGAACTGACCGCCGGCATTGCGCACGAAATTCAAAATCCGTTAAACTTTGTCAATAATTTTTCTGCATTATCAATTGATTTAACCAAAGAACTCAACGAAGAAATAGATAAGGAACCGATGGATAGAGTTTTGATAAAAGAATTGATGCTCGATTTAACAGCCAATCAAGAACGCATAAATCACCATGGCAAGCGTGCAGCGAGTATTGTTTCCGGAATGTTGGAACACTCGCGCACAAGTGCCGGCGAAAAACGTCCGACGGATATCAATGCACTCGCAAAAGAATTTCTTTCGCTCAGTTTTCACGGTATGAGGGCCAAAGACAAAAATTTTAACGCCGATTTTCAATTTAATTTGGATCAGAACGTCGGAAAAATAAATATTGCGCCTCAAGAAATAGGCAGAGTTTTATTAAATTTGTTCAACAATGCGTTTTATGCGGTGAATGAAAAACGCCGTGCAATTGAAGAAGAAAATCGAAACGGTTTTACGCCTTTGCGTCGCCTAGATTCCGATATTTATTTCCCGATTGTGTCTGTCACCACCAAACGCATCGGCAAAATTGTTGAAATAATTGTAAAAGATAACGGCAACGGTATTCCGGACGCTATCAAGAAAAAAATCTTTCAACCTTTTTTCACCACAAAACCGGCTGGCGAAGGCACCGGTTTGGGTTTGTCTTTGAGTTACGATATGATAACAAAAGGACACGGCGGCATAATAGAAGTTGAAACAAAAGAAGGAGAATTTACTCAATTTACCATCAAATTATCTTGATTTTGCAAAAAATTGATAAAATTAATTGCCGGTGACGAACATATCATACCCGTCTTTTTTAAACAAATTTTGCTGCAAATATCTAAAAGTCGCCGTTTTTTATGAAAAACTATCAACTACTGCTGCCGAGTTTATTTAAAGAGTGGGCGGGCGAAGATGCAGTCAATATGGAACAATTGATACAAGCCGGCAGCGACCGCCGTTACTTTCGCATTTTCGGTGCAACAAAAAATGCAATCGGTACTTACAACGCCGATTTTAAAGAGAATAGAGCCTTTATTCGTTTCTCGCAACATTTTTTTAAAAAAGGATTGCCGGTGCCGGAAATTTATGCGGAAAATCTTTTGAACGGCGTTTATTTGCAAGAAGACCTAGGAGATACGCAATTGTTTTCGCTTTTACCCGGTGTCGGTCAAACTTGGAGTACACATTTGATAGAACTTTATAAAAAAAGTATTGAAGCTCTCGCCGACTTACAAATTAGAGGCGGAGAAGGTTTGGATTATTCGATGTGCTATCCGCGCAATGCTTTTGATAAGCAGAGTATGATGTGGGATTTAAATTATTTCAAACACTATTTTTTGAAATTGGCAAAAATTCCTTTCGATGAGCAATTACTAGAAGATGATTTTCAAAAATTTACGGATTATTTGTTGCTCGCCGAGTGTAATTATTTTTTGTTCCGCGATTTTCAATCGCGTAACATTATGATTCGAGACGACAAACCTTTTTTCGTGGATTATCAAGGCGGCAGGAAAGGGGCTTTGCAATATGATGTTGCTTCCCTTTTATTTCAAGCAAAGGGGGGAGTACCGAATGAGATAAAAAAAACGGTGTATGAACACTATTTAGATAAAGTAGAATCGTTGATAAGTATAGACCGCGATTTTTTTACCGATTTATACTATGGCTACGTTTTAATTCGGTGTTTGCAAGCACTGGGCGCGTATGGTTTTCGCGGTTTGTACGAACGACGCGATCATTTTTTGAGCAGCATTCCTTTTGCCATTGACCAAATGGCTTACGTTTTGGGTGTCGTGAAATTGCCGGTGAAATTGCCGGAATTATTTCGCTGCATAGAATCAATTGTTAAAAGCGAGCAATTTGATTTTTTCGACAAGAAAAAATACGCCGGCAGTCCATTGACGATAAAAATAAATTCGTTTTCGTATAAAAAAACCGGCTATCCGGATGATACCGGCGGTAACGGCGGCGGGTTTGTTTTCGATTGTCGTTTTATGGATAATCCCGGTCGGGTTGAAGCACTTAAAAAACTTACGGGCAGAGATCGTCCCGTAATGGATTTTTTGAAACAAAACGGCGAGATGGAAACTTTTCTTCAAAACATTTATCCGATAATAGATAAAGCAGTAGAAAATTATTTTTCGCGCAATTTTGAAAGTCTCTCCGTCAATTTTGGTTGCACAGGTGGTCAACACCGTTCGGTTTATGCTGCCGACCAATTGGCGAAACATTTAACGGATAAATATGGCGTGAAAATAGTTTTGCACCATTTGGAACAAGAAAAAAAGAATTGGATAAACGTTTAATTGGTTGATGGTTCATGGTTGATGATTGGTTTCTGAATCGGAATTTTCAGAAACCAACCATCAACCAACATCTATTTTCGTTTATATAAAGTAGTATCTGAAACCAAAGTAGCTACGCGATAACCGCCGAAATCAATTTTAGTATTCGGAAATAATTTTTTTACTACAGAAGAATCTTGGGGTGAAATTTTGGTATTAAATAAGAAAAGCTGTTGCAATTGCGTCAACTTCATCGGGTTTGAAAGGGCAGTGAGTCCTTTCAAACCTATTTTTGTGTTTACTAAGTTTAGGTAACTCAAATTTTTTAATTCCGGAAATACGACTAAACCTTCTTCGCTGATATTGGTGTTGTTGAGATCTAAGCGCGTCAAGTTCGGCATTTGATTCAAATAACTCAGCGTTGCGTCCGTAATTTTTGTTCCGCCGAGTTGCAACGCCGTCAATTGCGGAGCAACGAGCAAAAGTTTAAATACATCACTATCCGTTGCACTCGAGAATGAAGCAAAATTAGCAGATAAAAAATTACTCTCCGGTGCAATCCGGATAAGTGTAATACCCGATTTTCTTATCGAATCGAGTATTTTATCGTTGGCTTTTTCAATTTTTATATCGGATAGAGAAAACTCTTTTTTATGTAGGGACAGGT
>JAYTIA010000597.1:0-3384 GCA_043732145.1 Saprospiraceae bacterium | reverse complement strand
ATGGCAATCGTGCAGATAGTTTAAATAGTAATACCTCTTTTCAAGCCATTGCGCCAACACAGGACGGAGGGTACTTCCAAGCAGGTTATGCGAAAGGAAGTACCCAACTTTACCTTGTCAAAACAGATGCAGAGGGAAATACAATTACAGAAAAAAAATATTCGGTAGTTAAAAGTATATTAAACGAAGTTCATTTAGCAGATGCGGGCGATGGTAATTTTGTAATCGCTTATGCGACAGATACGGCACTCGGAAAGAATAATTTATTTATTGAAAAAGTAAATCAAAATTGTCAGAAAATTTGGACGCAATCGTTCGGGAACGGTTTTCCGGTTTATATCGGCGACTTGAAAAGATTGTCCGATAATAGTTTTGCGACACTCGTGACGCAAACATCAAGAATTGGCGATAGCGCGGCCATCCTAAAAACCACACAGCAAGGTGTTACTATTTTGCGAAAAACGGTAATACCACTTAACAACATTAGAGCTTCGGCTCTTACTGAAAGTACTGATAAAGCATTGTATTTTACAACAAGGTCCAATGGGGCGAGCGATTCTGCTCGCCTCATTAAGACTACAAGCAATGCGATACTGATGTGGAATAAAACTTTCGGGAAATTAGATAGCAGCATATTGCTTTCAAATGTACACAAAATAGACGTGCTGCCTGATGGCAGTTTTGCTATTTTAGGTAATTATTTTGCAAAAATTGATACCAATGGTACAACTCAATGGTTTGTAAACCGAAAGTTTTTTACTTTCCCGAGTACATTTATAATAAATTCGGATGGCAGTTATTCTGTTCTGGCAGGTTATGATACACTAGCGGTGCGCAAGCTATCGCTTTATAAGATTGATAACAGCGGTAAAATCTTGACAAATAAAACAATCGGCGTATTCGATGTTCTGAGCTCAAATTTGGCTTTGAATTATGGCTTGGCGAATACTTCTGATGGCGGCGTTGTGATTACGGGAGAAGAAGATAATTCATCCGGTAGTTTAGCAAGAACATTTAAAATTGGAACTGATGGCATTTTATTCGTCAACGAAATAAACGGACGCATTTTTATTGATAAAAATAAAAATTGTAAATTCGACGGTGGGGAAATTGGTTTTAATAATGTGACAATTGAATTAACGGGCAGAACGAATCCGAATAAAATTCGCAGAGCGCGTCCGGACAGTTTAGGAAATTTCAGCATCAGCATTGATACCGGCAGTTATGTTGTGACACTTAAAGATTACAGCAATTATTTTACGGCATGTACTGATGCGGTTACTTTCAAAGATGATATTCAGTATCCTTTATCCGCACAAACGCTTTTTCTTGGTTTGCAACCGACCAATCTGTGCAGTCAAATGGAAGTGACTGTCTCCACGCCGGCATTGCAACGTTGCCAATCAAACAATTATAAACTGCACTATTGTAATATCAGTGGTAATCCGGCGCAAAATGTTTATGCTACCGTTAAATTAGATTCTTTACTTAGATTTCAAACTGCTGATAGAATATATACGAATGCCGGTACCCGCACTTATCGTTTCAATATTGGTTTTGTAGCAGCCGGTCAATGTGGCGATATCTCTTTTACAGCTATTCCGGCTTGTAACGATTCAACTGTTGTTGGACAAGCACTTAGTGTTGAAGCACATATTTATCCCGATTCTTTTTGTATTGTTCCCAATAATTGGTCTGGAGCAACACTTGCTGTCGAGGGACAATGTGCGACGGATTCCGTGCGTTTATTGGTTCGTAATATCGGTAAATCTTCTTCAACTGCTACCGGCAGCTCAACAAATGTTGTTGTAATCGAAGATGTTGTTTTCCTAAAAGCCGCACCGATAATACCTGCACAAGGTGTTTTAAAATATACATATCCCGCGAATGGAAAAACGTACAGATTAGAAGTAGCGCAAGAAGCGAACAACCCCGGCTTTTCAAAAGCACCGACCGTATCTATTGAAGGGTGCGGCAGAAAATCTGATGGTACTTTTTCCGTGGGTTATGTAAAACAATTTGCGGAAGATGACGGCGATTATGTCGTGGACAAAGATGTGAGAGTTTTACGAAACGATGTATTTGGCAATGAATTAGATGCTTCGCCTACCGGTTATGCCGGTCAACATTTTATCAATAACAACGACGATATTGAATACCTGGTGCGTTTCAGAAACACAAGCAGCGACACCTTATATAATGTAGAAGTACGCGATACACTTTCCGATTTCATAGACCCTACAACGATTGAACTCGGAGCAAGCAGTCATTCGTTTCAAATGCAGATGTTTGAGAAAAAAATATTGAAATTTTATTTTAATAACGTGGCGATTGTTCCGGACGCTTTTAACAGAGACAAATCGTGGGGATTTTTAAAATTCAGAGTGAAATTGAAATTGAATATTCCTAACGGAACTGTTATTAATAATAGAGCAGAAATTTTATTTAATGACGGCAGTGTTATTCCTACGAATAAGATTTTTCACACGGTCGGGCAAAATTTTGTGGTAACGGCTACTTTAGACCAACCGACAATTGATAATAATTTAGTGAAAATAAATATTGCGCCTAATCCTTTCAGCGAGCAAGCGCAATTTACACTCGATACAAAAGAAAATACTTTCGGTTCAAATACATTTGAAGTGTATGACATTACCGGACGATTAGTACGTCGCGAATTTTTTGAAGGCAATCAATTTATTTTTGAACGCCAAAACTTAAGCGACCAAATGTACGTATTTAGAATAATAATCCATGACTCAAAATATTCAGTTTCAGGTAAACTGATGATTAGAAAGTAAAGGTTTAAAAACGTTGACGGCGACTTGCAAAAGTTGCCGTTTTTTTGTAGAGACAGGTCGAGACCTATTTCTACAAAATAAAAAAATAAAAAAAACAGTATTTACAATAACTAACAATTAACAACTATTCAAGTATCCACTCAATCGCACGCGGAAATTCTTCTCCCCACCTTTTTTCGGTGTGCGTACCTTTCGGGTCAATATTTAATTGAATTTTGATGATTGAACTATCAAAACCTTGTTGATTGATAGCATCAATAAATTTATAAATATTGGGAACCATTGTCGCACTTTCCTCGCCGCCGGCGTATGCATAAATTTTTGTCGGAATCGGTTGGAAAAAAGAAATATTATTCATTGGAAAATGTCGCGTTACCCAAAGTGAAGGCGACATGATAATCAATTTCCCGAAAACATCTGGATAAATTAATCCGGCATAAATACTTATTAATCCGCCAAGGGAACTGCCACCGATGCCGGTATGTTCTCTACTTGTCAAAGTACGAAAACGTCGGTCGATTGCCGGCTTCAAAGTTTTGGTGATAAAATCAATATATTTTCTGCCGGCGGAAGTACCAAAACG
>JAYTIA010000596.1:0-3389 GCA_043732145.1 Saprospiraceae bacterium | reverse complement strand
AAATAATACAAAATGAAACAAATTTTAAAACTTGAAGAACTCGGATTACTCATTCTTTTCGGCGTAATTTATTTTCAATATTATCATGGCACTTGGGGATTGTACTTGGGTTTGTTTTTCGTACCGGATGTTTCATTCGTCTTATTTTTAATCACGAAAAAATTGGGTGCTATTGCTTATAATGTCTTTCATCATAAAGGTGTGATGGCATTGGTGATATTGACCGGTTTTCTACTGCAAGATGACTTGGTGAGTAAAATCGGATTGATATTTATGGCGCACAGTTGTTTTGATAGGGTAGCAGGTTACGGTCTAAAATATTTCGATAGTTTTGACCATACGCATTTAGGTTGGATAGGTAAAAGTGCTTATAAAAATCAATCGGAAAGTTGAAAAAAAGTTCTTTTAACGACACAGATAGAGAAGAAATGAAATTATTTGAAACTTAAATGACCTCAATAAAAAATTAATAGTTATTTTTACACTGAATTTTAAACACCTTTAAAAAAGGAAAAGAATCATAAATCGGTAAAAATATTTTATTCACTAATCAACCATTTTGTATGCAAAAACTAAATTTACAAAACCAAGTCATCCGACAAAAGACTTGGCATAAGATTTTATTTCTTATGCTTCTAGGCTTGACGATGACTTCCTCAATTTTCGCACAACGAACGGTAACAGGAAAAGTGACCGGTGCCGACGGCTTAGGTGTTCCAAGTGCAAGTATTCTTTTAAAAGGTACAACCTCCGGAACTGTCACAGACCTCGATGGTAATTTCAGTTTAAATGTACCGAACAACGCTGCCGTGTTGGTAATTTCTTCTATTGGTTTAACAACGCAAGAAATTACCGTTGGTAATCAATCAGCTATTAATGTTGCTATGGCAGAAGATGCTCAAAAAATCTCGGAAGTTGTTGTTGTAGGTTACGGCACACAACGTAAAAAAGATTTGACGGGTTCCATCGCTACGGTTAACGAAAAGGATTTTCAAAAAGGCAATATCGTTTCTCCGGAACAACTCATCGCCGGTAAAATTGCGGGTGTCGCCATTACACCCGGTTCCGGCGCTCCCGGTTCAGGTAGTAGAATTCGTATTCGCGGCGGTTCATCACTTTCCGATGATAATCCGTTGATTGTTATTGATGGTGTGCCTTTGGCGGGTACGGGTTCAAGCGGCTCTTCTACGGCAGGTATAGGCGGTATTGCCAACGGATTGAGCCTCATTAATCCGAATGACATCGAGAGTATCAGTGTTTTGAAAGATGCTTCGGCTGCGGCAATTTATGGTTCGCGTGCATCTAACGGTGTCATTATCGTGACGACTAAAAAAGGTCATAAAGGAGAGGCTTCGCAAATTAATTTCAGTTCAGTTGTATCAAGTGCATCGGTCATAAATTATGTGCCGACTTTAAGCGGTGACGAATTCAGAGCATTAGTAAATAAAGTTGGAAATGCTACACAAAAATCGCTTTTGGGAGCGGCAAACACAAATTGGCAAAGTTTGATTTATCGCAACGCAATCAGTCACGATGAAAATTTGAGTTTCTCGGGAGCTTTCGGAGATGTGCCTTATCGCATCAGCTTAGGTTATTTGAATCAAAACGGTGTGCTGCTAAATTCAAATATGGAAAGAACATCTGCCGGATTTAATTTGAATCCGAGACTTTTTGATGATCATTTGCGCGTTGATGTCGGCTTTAAAGGTTCGTTTATAAAAAGTAAATTTGCTGATGAAGGTGCCATAGGTGGAGCTGTCGGATTTGATCCGACACAGTTTCCGTACTCCGGTGATAAGATAGGCAAATATCAAGGCTATTTTGAGTGGTTAGATCCTTCAACAGGTTTGCCTAATTCTTTGGGTCCGCGAAACCCTTTGGGTTTACTCAATTCTCGACAAGACGAATCCAATGTCAATCGGTATATTGCAAACGCTGCCATTGATTATAAATTCCATTTTTTTCCGGATTTACACGCTAATATTAACGTAGCTATTGATCAGGCGAACACCGATGGTTTTCAAAAAAAGGACAGTACGGCGGGTTCGGCAGCAATACAAAAAGGTGCGAATAATATTTACTTGCAAATGCGTTCGGTAAAAACTTTTGAGTCTTATTTGAATTATATCAAAGAACTCAAAGATTTTAGAGTGGATATGATGGCGGGTTACGGTTATCAAGATTTCTACTTTGAAGGAAAAACAAAAAACTTAAATTTGCTGGGAGTTCCGCAAGGCGATCAAAGCCCATCGGTAACTGCACCAATTAACGAGTCAACTTTACTTTCGTTTTTCGGTCGTGCTAATTTGGGTTTTAAAAATCGTTACTTATTGACAGCTACTGTGCGTCGCGATGGTTCATCAAAATTATCTCCCGGCAATCAGTGGATTACCTATCCGGCAGCCGCTTTAGCATGGCGCATGACAGAAGACGGCATCGGTTCGGGCGTGTTTTCTAATTTGAAATTACGTGTCGGATACGGTATCACCGGTCAACAGGATGGTATTGGTGATTATAACGGTTTGAAAACTTTCACTCCGGGTGGTACAACGGCGCAATATCCTTTCGGCAATACTTATATTTCCACATTGCGTCCGGCAGGTTTCAATGAACTTTTGACTTGGCAAAAAACAACTACTACCAACTTCGGGTTGGATTTTGCTAATTTAAATGATCGTGTTTCTGGTGCTATTGATTATTATTATCGAGAAACAACGAATCTTTTCAATGTCATAAATGTTCCCGCAGGTGCCAATTTCACTAACCGCATCTTGAGTAATATCGGTACTTTAGAAAACAAAGGTATTGAGGTTACATTAAATTTAATACCCGTGCAAACGAAAGATTTAACATGGGCAGTAAGTTTCATTGCGGCACGTAATGCAAATAAAATTACGAAATTAACACTCGTAGATGATCCGGCTTTCGTTGGTGTTGAAACAGGTGGTATTTCAGGTGGTGTCGGTAATAATATTCAATTGCAAGCAGTTGGTGCGCCTAAAAATTCTTTTTATGTTTATCAACAGGTGTATGACAACGCCGGAAAACCTGTAGAAGGTGTTTATGTAGACAGAAACGGCGACGGCAAAATTACAGTGGATGATAAATATTTATATAAACAACCGGACGCGGATTACACACTCGGCTTTACATCTAATTTGATTTATAAAAACTTTAGTTTTGGTTTTGTATTGAGAGGCAGTATAGGTAATTATATGTACAGCAACTTAAATTCCGGCGGTACATTCGGTTCAAACTCTTTGGCATTTTTATATAATCCGGCGCGCAATGTTTTGGAAACAGGTTTTCAAAATTCACAATATTTCTCGGATTATTATATCCAAAATGCTTCATTCCTGAAAATGGATAATTTGACTTTAGGTTATGAC
>JAYTIA010000595.1:0-3391 GCA_043732145.1 Saprospiraceae bacterium | reverse complement strand
CAAATTCAGAAATGAGAGACCTCCAAAAATATAAAGTTTAGATGTGGTGTTTTTAAAATCATCAACGCTAATTTCTGATTTAAAAATGATTCCATATAATAACCCTATTTGAATCATTGAAGAAATTAAGAAATATACAATTTGAAAATTCAAAGCTCGTGCGCAATGCTCGCGAACAAACGAACTTTTAGTTCGATTTCCAAAATAATACAAAGTAGTAATAATCAATCCTCCAATTGAAAAGAGACAACCGAATAAACCCATTAAATGTGCCGACATACCGAATTGACGTTCGTTATTTTTTGGTAATTCTTTAAAATCTTCGTCTAATATGGTCATAAAAATTTTCGACTGTTATAAATTTATATTTTTGTCGCGGCGAATCAAATTTTTATGATTTAGTGACAGGTCGCGACCTGTCACTAAATCATAAAAATTCTACCAAATCTTAGCCCTCATCGCCGGTTCTTTATACATTTTATCGCCGGGTTTTACGTTGAAGACGTTGTAAAACTCCTGCATATTCGTCAAAGGTCCGTTAGCGCGTAATTTATCGGGTGCGTGCGGATCGGTAGCAACTAATTGCGCCATACTTTCCGGACGACTGTTTGCGCGCCAAACTTGCGCCCACGATAAAAAGAAACGCTGATCGGGTGTGAAACCGTCAATTTTATCTTTGCTCTGTGCTTGCGGCGAATAAGTTTTAAAAGCTTCATAAGCCATAGATAAACCGCCGAGGTCTGCCAAATTTTCTCCCAAAGTTAATTTACCGTTGACATGAACAGTGTCGAGAACCATATAATTAGAAAATTGATCTTCTACCATTTTTGCTTTTTCGTCAAATTTTTTACCGTCTGCGTCTGTCCACCAAGTTTTTAAATTGCCGTCGGCATCATATTTTCTGCCTTGATCATCAAAACCGTGCGTCATTTCGTGTCCGATAACAGCAACAATACCGCCATAGTTTACGGCATCATCCGCATTAGGATCGTAAAAAGGAAATTGCAAAATACCGGCAGGAAAAACAATTTCATTCATCGAAGGATTGTAATAAGCATTCACTGTCGGCGGAGTCATACCCCACAAAGTTCTATTCACCGGTTTTCCGAGACGTGCGATAGCTTCTTTATTCAAAAAACTACGCGCTGCCATCACGTTTTTTAAATAGCCGGCATCTTTACTGACAGGCAAGGAAGTATAATCTTTCCATTTATCCGGATAACCGATTTTTCGTGTAATCGTCGAAAGTTTAAGTTGTGCTTTAGCTTTTGTTTCAGCACTCATCCAATCTAAACCGGCAATGCGTTTTTGAAAAACTTTATTCATATTATCAAGCATACTCAACAAACGTTGTTTGGCTTCAGGTTTGAAATATTGCGCGACATAAATTTGTCCGAGCGCCTCACCCAAAAAGCCATCAGTTGTGCCGGAAATACGTTTCCAGCGTGGCTGCATTTCAGTTTGACCTGATAGCACTTTTCCGAAATTAAAACTTTCATCAACGAAGGCTTTAGGCAAATAAGCCATATTTGATTTGACAACATCGAAAAGCAAAACGTGTTTCCATTCATCGAGCGTTCCTGTTTTCAATAAATTGCTCACTTCTTTTAAAAAATCCGGTTGACGCACGATATAATAAGCATTCGTAACGCCGGTACTTTTAAAAAACTCTGCCCAATTCATTTGCGGTGCGACCGTTTCTAAATCCGCCAAAGTCATTTTATTATACTGTTTATCCGGATTGCGTCGTTCAACACGTGTCATTGATGCTTTTGCAAATGCCGTTTCTACGCGCATCACATCGCTTGTTCCGGCTTTTGCTTGCGCATCCGTAAAACCAATAAGTTTGAAAACGTTTTGGACGTGATCGAGATAAGCCGTTTTGATTTTAGTTGAACGCTCATCTGTTTTTAAATAATAATCGCGATCCGGTAAATGTAAACCACCTTGACCAAGACTCGGAGCCATCACTAAACTGTTTTTCGCATCTTGACCGATACCGATACCGAAAATTGGTGAATACCCTTCGGCGTAAAGCGCAGTAATTTCTTGTAAAAGATCTTTATAGTTTTTTAAATTTTTAATTCTATCCAATGTTGGTTTCAATCCGGAAATACCGGCTTTTTCTATCGCAACGGTGTCTAAACCGGCGGCGTAAAAATCGGCAATTTTTTGTTGAATACTGCCCGGTGTGTTGGTTTTAGTCATCACATCTTCCAAAATAGTTTTTAGTGCGTTTCTGTTAAACTCGCCTAACAAATTAAAGCTGCCCCAACGACTTTCGCTCGCCGGAATCGGTGTATTTTTTAACCAAGAGCCGTTGGCATAAGCATTAAAATCATCTTGAGGTCGCACACTCAAATCCATATTCGCCGGATCAATAAATTTGCGTTGACCGGCGGGTGTAATGATGTTTTTTCCGTTATCCGCAGTGCTTGTTGTCGTACTCATTTTATGCGAACAGGAAAAAATTAGAAAAAGAAAACAGGTAAGAATAATTAACGTCAGGTTTTTTTTCATTGGAAAAATTGATTTAATAAAATAAAAAAGCGCATTAAAAATTTGTTTTAACGCGCCGTAAAATTATAAATAAAATTGTATTTTTCAGAAACGATTTAACTTTTCTTTTGCAAATATTGCTACATGTAATTATCCTGAACTATACTTCTCATCTTTATTTAAAGATTCATTTTTAACTTAAATTTAATTTTTAAATTATAGAAGATTATTCAAAAGTTGCGTATAATATAAAAGTTAGTTTATTCAGAAATAAACAAAAGAAAAACATTTCAATTTTTTGTTATAAAAAGCAATTGCAAGTAACATTTCAAATATTTGTTCGACAATAATTAAATACTGCACCCTGCACAAAATTTCACTGCTTAAATAGGTGGAAAATCCAAAATAAGTGAAGTGTAAAATAAATCTGAACTGATGATGATTTTTTTAATAATTATCAAATATAAATACCTTACTCATGAAATATATTCTTAGTCTGAATTTTCTATTTTTATTTTCTTTTTTGTTTTCCCAGACTGAACCTACCATTGGTGTTTGTGCTGGCGGCTCATTTGTAATATGTTTGCACGACAGCACCTATGAACTATGTACACGAATAAATGTATCAAATCCGCGTCCTATTGACTCATTTGTTATTAAATGGTCAGCTGATGGTCCTAGTAAAACCATAATAGGCTCAAACAAACCGCCCGATCAACGTTTTATCTATAATTTCAGTAATTTTTACAATAGTAGTTGCGATATTATCGACAAGGATGTAAGCGTAACTTTATTTACATATTATCCGGACACACCGCGAGCAAATAATAGCTTCCTTATCACATTTCAAAAACCGCCTCGTCCGTCTTTTAATATAGGCGGAAAATTTTGT
>JAYTIA010000594.1:0-8861 GCA_043732145.1 Saprospiraceae bacterium | reverse complement strand
AAGAAATCAGATATTGGCTCGAAAAAATGGAAATTACGGATTGGTGGAACAAAAAAGTAGAAGAACTCTCGAAAGGGATGCAGCAAAAAGCGCAGTTTATTTCTACCGTAATTCACAAACCGCGTTTACTTATTCTCGATGAACCGTTTTCGGGTCTTGATCCCGTAAATGCAGAATCATTAAAAAATGAAATTTACGAACTGAGTAGAAACGGTACGAGTATTATTTTTTCTACGCACCGCATGGAGCAAGTGGAAGAAATTTGCGATCGCATTTTGCTCATCAATAAAGGAAAAAACATACTTTACGGCAGTGTAAAAGATGTCAAGCAACAATTCAAGGAAAATTTATTTAGTATTGAACATCAAGGCGCATTACCACCCTTGTTTTACGAACAAGTTGCCGTACAATCTGAAACACCGGAGCGCGTTGTTTTTAAAATAAACACGGATACTTCCGCTAATACAATACTTAAAGAAATTTTAAATACACCTGTCACTGTTACAGGTTTTAATGAAATTTTACCTTCCTTAAACGAAATTTTTATTAAAAGAGTCAGTTTAGTCGGTTAGTCGGTTAGTTCGTTAGTTGGTTGGCTATTATGTCTTAACTAACCAACTAACGAACTGACCAACTAATCAACTAACCAACTAACTAACGAATAATGCAAAAACTCTGGTTAATAATAAAAAGAGAATACACGACACGCATAACAAGTCGCGCATTTTTACTGGGTACATTTTTAATGCCACTTGGACTATTAGCAATTATTACTCTAAACGTAAAATTGGCGGTATATAAAGACGATCATAAAAAACGCATTGCCGTTATTGATCCTTCGCATCTTTTCAATACCTATAAATTAATGCATTTCACCAACATCGAATTAGTATCGGTGGATGTACCAATTGATTCGCTGAAAAAAAAAGTGCGTCCTATTGAGTATGACGGTTTTTTAATTATTCCGCCTATCTCTGATTTTAAAACTGATAAACTTACTGTCAGTTATTATAGCGACGATAAGATGAGTTTCGATTTGAAAAATGATTTGAAAAACGCGCTTCAAGAGCGCTTGCGCGCCTATAAAATTAAAGCACTCGAAATTGATACCATTAAATTAAATGCACTCGATACAAAAATCACGATTGATCCGAACCCGATCAACGGCGACAAAAAATCGTCATCTATTTCCGGTGACGTGGCAATGGGTATCGGTATGATAATGGGTTTGCTGATGTATTTTGCCGTTATTCTTTTCAGTGTCATGACTTTTCGATCCGTGATGGAAGAAAAAACGAGTCGTATCGTAGAAGTTATTATCTCGTCCGTAAAACCGTTTCAATTGATGATGGGAAAAATTTTGGGAGTCGGTGCAGTCGGTTTAACGCAATTCTGTATTCAAATTTTATTAATCATTGGCATTGCTATCGGTGCGAAAACTTTTATGCACACCGCACCGCCGTCGCCGAATATGAATATGTCGGACCCGGCAATGGCGCAAAGCATGAAAGATTTACAAAATTCGGACAGTTTCACAAATATTTTTTTAGAAATTCAACATCAAAATTGGTGGATGATTCTGCCGGTGTTTTTGCTTTTTTTTATTCTCGGTTATATTTTATATTCCTCACTTTTCGCTGCCTTGGGTTCAGCAGTCGGTGATGATGCGGGTGAAGCGCAATCGCTCACGTTTCCGATTATGATTCCGATTATTATTGCGATTTATTTAATGACGGCAGCGATACGCGCACCGGAGAGTAATTTAGCATTTTGGTCGAGTATCATTCCGTTTTTTTCTCCCATTGTGATGCCCGCACTTTTGCCGTTCAATCCGCCGGCGTGGCAAATCGGTTTGTCTTTATTTTCGCTCATCGTCACCGTTATTTTTATCGTGTGGTTAGCCGGTCGCATTTATCGCATCGGTATTTTGATGTACGGACAAAAAATAAAACTAAAAGATATGGCGAAATGGATGTTTAGGAGGGATGTTTAGTTAGTGGTACTTCGTTAGATTTTCTTAATTTTGCAGATATGGAAATATCTAATGAACACACCATCATTTATCAAGGAGATAAAGACATTTTTGATAGAATGCGTTATAATTAGAATTTTTTAAGTTAAATTTGAGCTTCTAAACTTAACTTAAAATGAAAGAAGTTAAAGATGTGGGCGATTTTTTGTACGGTAGAAACAAAAATTCTGAAAGAATTAACCGGTATGAAACGTCACTGCATTTTTGCATTTTCGGAGTATATTCTTTTGTTTGAGGATGGGCAAAAGTGAGACTTAACAATTATTTAAAGATTAAATTTGATTTGTTAATCATTTGCACCTGAAATTTGAATTAACCAAGGTAGGTAAATACATACCCGCTCTTAGAAATGTTTTTTGATCACGAAAAATAAAACTCATAAATTTATAAAAGTATCAATTAGTATCATACATTTGCATTTTTGATACTAATTGATACTTTTATTTAACTGCTATGAGTATGAAAACTGAAGCTCAAGAAGAACTATTGACCGTCAAAGAGGCTGCCGAATTATTGAAATTATCGGAAATAACGGTGAAAAGATATATTTCCAACGAAGTATTGCCGTCCGTAAAAATTGGCGGAGCAAGAAGAATTATAAAAAACGATGTGTGGGACAGCATCATTGAGAAAATTCGCAGCGAACACAACAATCGAGTAGAAGAACCTGGTGCGACTTATTTAGTGAGTAGAGAACTTGAAAGCGAAGAAAAAAAATCTAAATTAGGATTTAATGGTTTAACTCCAAGCGAATGGGCTTTATTATCAAAAAATGTTGTATGCGAAGATGATTTATTAAATCCTGTTTGGAATGATTTGTCTTCACCGAGAAATAAATATCAATTAGAGCATGGTGCGGTTTATCCCGTAAAACTTGCAGAGCGATTGATAAGAATGTATTCAACCGAAGGCGATGTCGTTCTTGATCCATTTTTAGGAATTGGTACAACGCTTATTGCTGCACAAGGACTCAATCGTCATGGAGTAGGAATAGAGTTAAATCCTAAATTCTCAAATATCG
The DNA here is from genome assembly GCA_043732145.1 of Saprospiraceae bacterium. GTDB lineage: Bacteria > Bacteroidota > Bacteroidia > Chitinophagales > Saprospiraceae > JAAFJT01. The sequence goes on along the minus strand of JAYTIA010000594.1, from coordinate 5,808 downwards.
CTCAATTATGGCTCAATGATATTCAAGGTTTATTCAAAAATGATTTGCACTATAAAATCGTAAACGACGATTGTAGAAAGTTGTTAAATCATGTAAAAAAAGAAAAAGTACAAGTCACTGTTACCTCTCCTCCTTATGCCGATTTTATTCAGAAATCTTTAAAAGACAGAGAAACAGTTCATAAAACTTCAATTATAAAGCACGAGAATAACAGTACGGTAAAACAATACAGCGAACAAGAAAATGATTTTGGAAACTTACCTTATAAAGAATTTTTAGAGCAGATAAAGGAAATTTTGAAAGCCAATTGGGAGGTAACAAAAATCGGCGGTTATTCAGCTTGGGTAGTTAAAGATTATCGGGATACAAAAAATAAAATACCTTATGTGCCATTCCACAGCGACTTAGCAAGAGCTGGAGAAGAAGTTGGTTGGAAATATCATGACCTGATTATTTGGGATCAAACAGGACAAAGACGTTTGGTTTTGCTCGGTTATCCATCGATATTATATACAAACCAGAATTGTTCATTTATTGTCGTATTCAGAAAAGTAAAGTAATGGAAACTCAAGAACAGCTTATATTTAATTTTAAAGGCACTGATACGAAATACCTGACGCACTCTTTGCACCCGTATCCCGCTAAGTTTCCACCGCAATTGCCCAAAAGCATTTTGCAGCAATTCGGTAAAAAGGGAGAAACAGTTTTAGATCCTTTTTGCGGTTCGGGAACAACTTTAATCGAAGCAAGATTACAGGGATTAAATGCAATTGGCGTTGATGTAAATGGTTTGTCTGTTCTACTTTCAAAGGTAAAAGCAACGCCGCTCAATGAAAGACAACATAAAATGGTTCTGGATTTCATCGCGTCAATAAAAGAGCTAAGCCTTCTATGGAAAAAAAATGAACGCCTTCAATTTGAAGTAAAAGAAATTGAAGGCTTATCTCATTGGTTTCAAAACAATGTCGCAGAAGAGTTGACTTTTATTTTGAAAAAAATAGATACCTTAAACGATCATCTTGTTAAAGATTTTTTAAAAATAGTTCTTTCTTCTATCATTGTAAAAGTTTCAAATCAAGATAGTGATACACGATTCGCGGCTATTAACAAATTCGTGAGGGATTATTTTACAATTGATTTGTTCACAACGAGAGCAACAGAATATCTTAAAAGGGTAATAGAATTTTCTAAACTTGTTAATTCATTAACAAGTTTAGATGTTTTTAATGCCGACAGCAGAAATTTATCTTTTATTGATTCGGGTAGTATTGATTTAATAATTACTTCGCCGCCTTATGCCAATACTTACGATTATTATTTGTATCATAAATTTCGCAAGCGTTGGTTAGATTTAGATGTTCAATTTGCCCAATACAATGAAATAGGTTCTCGAAGAGAATATTCGAGTCTCAAAGAAAATGCTACGAAATGGAACGAAGATTTAATAACGTGCTTTAAAGAAATGAGCAGAGTTTTAAAATTCGGCGGATTAGCATTTGTGGTAATTGGCGATAGTGTAATAAAAAAAGAACTTATAAAAATAGACGAAGTCCTAAAAGATTTTGCTCACTCGACAGGGTTTGAAGTTGATAATATTATTTCGTCAGATTTGGCAGGACATTCTCGAATTTTTAATCCGACTTTTGCAAAAAAAGGGAAAAAAGAACACCTCATAACACTCAAAAAAATACGATGACGGAGTTTAGAATTTACTATGAATGTTTAGAACAAGCCCACCATTATCTCAAACCAATGATTGAGGTTGCTGCGGATAAAAGTGATACCGTTGTCTTAATCAAACGACTTAAAAGAGCGGGTCAATTTCCTAAAGGCTCATTATTTGCAATCCAATCGTTGACAACTCCCGATAATCTAATAACTGCTGTCAAAGATAATAAGGAGTACCCGCTCACAATTATTGAGATTACTGAGGCAGTTGAGACAGAAGATCATGAATTACAACGAACTTATGGTGCGGTTGCAGCTTATTTGGCAAATTGTTTTTACATCAAAATATCGGGGCATAAAAAATCCGAAAAAGTGTTTGGAGGAGCAGAATATAATCCATTTTCTACGCCTAAAATTTTTCAAGAATTGGGCTATACCGGATATATATTAGCTGATTGGCAAACTGAAAATGAATTCACTTTACAAAGAAATACTTTTTTTCCCGGGTGCCCTCCTATAATTCCTATACTTGAAGATACTTTAAAGAGTATTATTTCAGCATTTAAAAAACAGGGCGAAGATTGGTATTTAGAAGCTTTAGAAGATTTAAAACAAACAATCTCATTTAAAATTTATCTCGAAGAAGTGAGTAGGGCTACAGGTACAAACGATTTATTAAAATCATGGAAAGAGCGAGAAGAAAGGAATAAAAACTTGAATAAGTTGAGATATTTTGTCAGACCGGATTGGGTTGGTGCGAAAATAAATCGTTTTTCTCATGCTATGGATCCGGATAGAGGCATTTTAACTTTCATTTCATTAGTTTACTCCGGTTATCGTAAAGCTTTCGGTATATATGCGCTTGTGCGTCCGAACGGTGGAGAAACATTGAAAAGGGATATGAATAGTCTTACATCTTTGAAAGAAAAGTTTTTAACGGCAATCGAAAAAGATAAAGGCGGTGTTCCAACGTGGTTTACAGATGAGTTACAGGCTGTGGTAAATTCTGCTCAAAATCAAAAACAAGAAATTGATTTCCAATTAGTTTGGGAAAAACATAAAAATAAAATATCGGAGAATAAAGTCATTGCCACTCTTGCTTATTTTCTTGACGGAATTTACTTAAATCACAATGGCATAAAATTGACTTGGGATAGGCGAAAACTTTTGGGGGGTAGTAACGGGCAAATTATAGACTTAATAAAATCCTTTTTTGGCTTTTCTCAATTATCAAAACCCGTAAATATAATTGAAGAAACAATTGAAGTGGATGAAGATGAAGTTACCTATGCTATTGTTCACCGTGTTTTGCTTCTGAATAATTTTAGAATTATATCACTCTCGTATCCGGGCGCACAAGGTGGCGGAGCAATATTAACCAATCCGGAATTAGGGAAATCTCAACCGCGAGAATATCCGGATATCATCGCATTGCCACCAGAAAAAAATTCAAAAATTGATGTGATTATGAACGAAAGCAAAGGAATGTTCAGTAAAGCAAGTATTGAGAAAGACTTAGAAAAGATGTTGCGATACAAAACAGATACTAAATTACAAACAGCACTCAAAGAAACTTTGGTAGTGGCACAAGTAATTGACCAAAATGATTCTGTAAAAAATATAACAATCGGTGTAGCATTTGGTGTAAAATCTAATACACCAACAACATGGAATCCCGATGAAGTAGATTTCATTTTCAGAATTACAGATAGAAAAAAATGGGCAATCGGCATTTTTAACCAAGCCTTACATGATTTAATACCTACAATTGAGGGTGAAACATTGTTTCCAATAGTTTATAAAATAGAAAAGCATTCTGGCTAAACGTTTTCACACAAATATCGGAAAATCTTCTTATGTTATTAAAGGGCAGGTTGATAAAAATATCATCAACTACCCTCTTAATTATCATCATTCAGTTAACCCCTCAATGACCTTTACCCCACCCGCCGAAACTTTTTGCGTCACCCCTTTAATCACCACCTCAATATCTTTATCGCTGTTGTTTTTTAATTCAATCGCGTGATGAGACACTTTTACTTCAACGGTTACGCCTCTGAATAAAATTTTAAAGGCGATGGATTTCCATGCTGCGGGTATATTCGGATTAAAATGCAAGAGACCGTCGCGGACGCGCATACCGCCGAAACCTTCAACGACCGAGAGCCAAGTGCCTGCCATAGAGGTAATGTGCAAACCGTCTTCGGTGTCGTTGTTGTAATCGTCGAGATCGAGGCGACTTGTGCGGAGATACATTTCGTGCGCTTTATCGAAGTTGCCAATCACACACGCCAAAATTACGTGAACACATGGCGACAAGGACGATTCATGGACGGTGCGCGGTTCGTAAAAATCGAAATTGCGTTTGATGGTGGCGGTGTCGAAATCTTTTTCAAAAAAGTACAAACCCTGCAACACATCGGCTTGTTTGATGAACGGCGAACGCAAAATTCTATTCCACGACCATTTTTGATTCAAGGGTCTGTCTTGCGGACGCAAATCTTTTATCGTGATAAACTCTTTATCGAGATAATCTTCTTGTTGTAAATAGACGCCGTATTGCTCACTTTGCGGCAAAAACATATTATCGGTGATGTGCGTCCACTTTTCTGTTTCTTTTACAATATCGAAATTTGAGCGCGTTGCTATTGCATAATATTCAGTAGGAAAATTTTTTTGTACGTACTCGGCACTTTCTTTCGCATATTTCAAACACCAACACGCGATATAACTTGTGTACCAATTATTATTAATGTTGTTCTCATATTCATTCGGACCCGTCACGCCGAACATCACAAACTGATTTTTATTCGACGACCAATGCACGCGCTGCGCCCAAAATCGCGCAATGGCGATTAAAACTTCGAGACCAAACTCCGACAAATATTTTTTATCGCCGGTGTAATTGATGTAATTATAAATAGCGTAAGCAATCGCGCCGTTGCGATGAATTTCCTCGAAAGTAATTTCCCATTCGTTGTGACACTCCTCACCGTTGATTGTTACCATCGGATAAAGTGCTGCACCGTCCGTAAAACCTAATTTCGCGGCATTTTCAATCGCTTTTTGTAAATGTTTGTAACGATAAACCAAAAGATTACGCGCCACTTTTTCGTCCGAATTAGCGAGATAGAAAGGCAAACAATACGCTTCAGTATCCCAATAAGTGGAGCCGCCGTATTTTTCACCGGTAAAACCTTTCGGTCCGATATTCAAACGCTCGTCTTCACCGGTATAAGTTTGCGAAAGTTGAAAAATATTGAAACGAATACCTTGTTGTGCTGCTACATCACCTTCAATCACAATGTCAGATTTTTCCCATTTCGCGTGCCAAGCATTTTTTTGTGCTTCCAACATCGCGTGAAAACCTTTGCTCGTAATCTTTTTCACCGTTTTTTGCACTTGCGACATCATATCCGCTTTCGGATAATTTTCCGATGAAAGTATAGCGGCGTATTTATACACCGACACTTCATCGCCTTGTTTAACCGAAACGTCAACGGCACACGCTGCAAATTTTTCGCGTTTGGTGCGCGTTGATTTGAAATCGGTAATCGGTGTGTTATTTAAAGAAATATCGAAGTGCATACCGGCAGCAACGTGGAACGCGGTTTTTTTAGTTTCGCAAACCACAAACGCATCTTGGTTTTTTACCAATTTTTTTACTTCCGTCCAAAACTTTTCTTCCCAATTCGAATCTTGATTTTTTACATCACCATCTAAAAAAGGTGTGACGGTAATTATTCCGGAAAAATTTATGGCTTTGACTGAATAATGAATCGCACCGCACTCATCGTCGACGATAGAACAAAAGCGCGTTGAATTTATCGTTACCTCTTTTCCGGATTTTAATGTCACCGTAGCTTCGCGATATAAAACGCCTTCGTGCATATTCAGCACGCGTTTAAAATCTTTGACTTCTGCGGTGTGTAAGTCAACTGTTTCTTCGTCCACTTTTACATCAATACCAATCCAATTCACGGCATTTAAAACTTTGGCGAAGTATTCCGGATAACCGTTTTTCCACCAACCCACTTTTGTTTTATCCGGATAATAAACGCCCGCAACGTAATTGCCCGACAGTGTTTCGCCTGTAAATTGTTCTTCAAAATTCGCACGCTGTCCCATCCGACCGTTGCC
>JAYTIA010000593.1:0-3396 GCA_043732145.1 Saprospiraceae bacterium | reverse complement strand
ACAAAGTAAAAGTAATTATTCCGGAAGATTTACCTTTATTCAAACTCGATTACGGATTAATGGAACAAGTATTGTCTAATTTAATTTGTAATGCCGCTTTATACACCCAACCACGCGCTTCTATTATCATTCGTGCCTTATGCGACAACGATAAATTAATGTTAATTGTTGAAGATACCGGAGAAGGTTTTCCCGACAACGATATAAATTATGTTTTCGATAAATTTTATCGAATTACCAAAACGAAAACCGGCGGTACGGGATTAGGTTTATCCATCGTAAAAGGTTTTGTAGAGGCACACAACGGTACAATTAAATTAGAAAACAGGCCTGAAGGCGGTTCCAGATTTACTATGATTATTCCGGCGGAAACATCTTATATTTCTAAGTTGAAAAATGAATGATTTCAATTTTGGATTTTCAATTGACGCACAGAAAAGTGCCAAGAAATTCATTTTAATTACATTTTTTATTAAAAAAAGAAGTCAAAATCTAAAATCCAGAATCGCAAACTATAATGATTTTAATCATAGACGATGAAGCGCAAATCAGAAAACTTTTGGAAATTACTTTGCAAAGTAACGATTATATCGTTACGCAAGCCACTACCGGAAAAGAAGGTTTGATTATGGCAGCGAATCATCCGCCGGATTTGATTTTATTGGATATTGGTTTACCGGATGAAAGCGGGCATTCGGTTTTGAAAAAATTGCGGGAGTGGTATCAAAAACCGGTCATCATTTTATCTGTTCAAAGTGATGAAGCTAATATCATTCAAGCCTTAGACAACGGCGCGAATGATTATTTAGTAAAACCTTTCAGAACTGGCGAATTGTTGGCGCGAATTCGCTCGGCACTGCGGTCGTCGTTGGTGGAACCCGAAAATCCGATAGTGATTTGTAACGATTTACAAATTGATTTGGGTGTAAGAACGGTTAAAAAATTCGATGAGATAATAAAACTTACTGTTACTGAATACGCACTCTTAGCATTATTTATAAAAAACCAAGGCAAAGTTTTAACGCATCAATATCTGTTGCGCGAAATATGGGGACCGGGTTATGTCAATCAATCGCAATATTTGCGCGTTTTTATTGCACAACTGAGAAAGAAAATTGAAAACGACCCCAACCGACCGGAATATATTATCACGGAATCGGGTGTAGGTTATAGATTTACCGGTTAGTTATTAGTTATTAGTTGTTAGTTTGAAAAGCAAACAACTAATAACTAAGAACTAATAACTAACAACTAACAACTATTTTAAGATGAATTTAAAAGAAATAAGTTTACAAAAAGTAACGGCGGCATCACTCTTGGTCGCACTGGGAATTATTTACGGCGATATCGGAACAAGTCCGTTATATGTTTTTCAATCCGTTATCGGCGATAGACCAATTGACGAGCGATTAGTACTCGGCGGAATTTCTTGTATTTTCTGGACATTGGTACTTCAAACCACGATAAAATATATTTGGCTGACTTTGCAAGCCGATAATCAAGGAGAAGGCGGTATTTTTTCTTTGTATGCTTTAGTAGAGCGTTACGGAAAAAAATTAGTCATTCCGACTATTTTGGGTGCAACAACTTTATTAGCCGACGGAATCATCACACCACCGATTTCGGTTGCTTCTGCCATCGAAGGATTAGGTTTAGTGCCGGGATTAGAAAAAACTTTTGTAGCCGGTAATAACTTAACGATTGGGATTGTGATTGCTATTATTTCCGCATTATTTTTCTTCCAACGTTTTGGCACACAAAATATCGGGAAACTTTTTGGTCCCGTCATGTTTGTTTGGTTCTTGATGCTTCTATTTTTGGGTGTGCTTCAAATTTCTCATTATCCGACGATTATAAAAGCATTAAACCCATATTACGCTTATGAATTACTCACGCAATATCCGAAAGGTTTTTGGTTACTTGGTTCAGTTTTTTTAGCGACAACAGGAGCGGAAGCACTGTATTCCGATTTAGGGCATTGCGGTATCAAAAATATTCGCTTGACTTGGGTTTTCGTAAAAACTTGTTTGGTTATTAACTATTTAGGACAAGCGGCGTGGACTTTAAGTATCAACGAATCTTTATTAAACGGACGCAATCCATTTTTTGAAACAGTGCCGCACTGGTTTTTATTACCTAGTATTATTATTGCAACGGCGGCAACAATAATTGCATCGCAAGCACTTATTTCCGGTTCATTTACACTCATTAGTGAAGCTATCAATTTAAATTTTTGGCCCAGAGTTACACTGCGTCAACCATCAGAGTTTAAAGGACAAATTTATATTCCGAGCGTAAACAACATTCTTTGGTTTGGCTGTATTTTGATGGTTTTGTATTTTAGAGAATCGGAACACATGGCTGCCGCTTATGGTTTTTCCATCACTGTGGCGATGATGATGACAACTGTTCTTTTGGGCTATTTTCTTGTGTATCGTTTGAAATGGAGCAAGTTTTTAATTGCGGGGTTATTGACGGTGTTTGCAGTTGTAGAAATGTCTTTCTTCATTGCCAATGTTGCCAAAATAAAAGAACGCTGGATGTTTTTGTTTTTTGAATTATTTATTTTCATGACGATGTATATTTGGTACTACGCCAGAAAAATAAATAACCAATATACAAATTTTGTGGATTTGGGTAAATATACGGATATGATACAAGAATTGAGCGAAGATGATGCGATACCGAAATTTTGTACCCACTTAGTTTATTTAATAAAAGCAGATAGCAGAACAGAAATCGAAGAGCGGGTTATTAAATCAATTTTTGCGAAAAAACCTAAACGCGCTGATGTTTATTGGTTTGTACACATCAACAGAACCGATCAACCTTACACTTTGAACTATGATGTTTCGGAATTGATTGACGACAAAGTAATAAAAATAAATATCAATGTGGGTTTCAGAGTTCAACCGCGCACGGAATTATATTTCAAAAAAATTGTTCAAGATTTAGTAAAAAATAAGGAATTGAATTTGCATATTCGCCCTGACGGCTCTACTAAATATAATGCGGAACCCGATTTCAAATTCATTGTGTTTGAAAAATTCCTTTCTGTAGAAAATGAATTTGCTTTACGCGACGGCTTATTACTTAATTCTTATTTTCTATTGAAACGTTTGAGTCTGCGTGACGAAAAAGCATTCGGTCTTGATAAAAGTGATGTAGAAATTGAACAAGTGCCTTTGGTGTATCAGCCCGTGCAAAAAATAAAATTGATGCGAACAGTTTCAAGCGAAATACGTGTAAGCGAGGAAGTTTAATTAATTACAAATTTTTTTTTAGAAAAAATGTAACTACTCAGGTTGTAGTAATAATGACTGCGGTAGACTCGAGCGTTAAATTGTCATACTAACGGCCAGAGGACTTGAAAGGAGCGACGTGATTTTTTGCTGC
>JAYTIA010000592.1:0-8864 GCA_043732145.1 Saprospiraceae bacterium | reverse complement strand
CAATTTTTTCTTCATTCAGTCTTCCTGAAAAAGTTTCGTTCATATACGCTCCGAGTGCTTTCATGTTTAAACCCTTCGGCATATATTTTTTCATAGTCGCAAAATTCGGTTGACCGTGAATGAGCGTATTAATTGCCCAATTCGGTTTACCCATTATTTGTACGATATTAGTTAAAGTCATTTTAGGCGGCATCGCCAATCCGTTGCGAATATCACGTGGTCTGTAACCGAAAGTCGGCACATCGCACAACAAAACCAAATTTTTACAACCGGCAGCTTCTACCCTATCCAAAATATCATCGCGCAAATTATTATCTGCCGGATGATATAATTGGTACCAAAATTTTCCTCCTGTAATTTCTCCGATGCGTTCAACACTTGAAGTTGTCACTGTGCTTAAAATAAAAGGCACATTATGTAGCACGGCAGCCTTCGCCAAAATTTCCGGCGAATTGGGCCAAATTAATCCTTGCAACCCAACCGGCGCAATTCCGAACGGTGCATCGTAAACATGACCGAATAATTCCGTTTTCAAAGAAGCATCAACGTGTTTTTTCAAATAAAAAGGTTTAAGTTCGACGTTTCTGATATCCGATGTGTTTTTAAAGAGGTTCACGTCTTCATTGCAACCACCATCCAAATAATCGAAGACAAATTTCGGAATACGTTTTTGTGCTTTGTTGCGCAAATCGTCTACTCCGGGATATTGAGAATTGTACGTTGACATATTTTAGATTTAACCGAAAAAATTACTTAATCAATTTAGTTTCGATGAGTTGATTATTTTTCCAACCAACCATTTCATAAAAAAATAAAGCTGCACCCAAAGCTGTTGATTGTGCAACAGTTGCCGCATAAACGTTTATACCTTTAAATTTTTTTGCCAAAGTGTGCATGTAAATACTATTTTTAGAAAACCCGCCGTCAATATAAATATTTTCAATGGGCGTATTTTTTATAATTAAATTCGTTGAATAAAATTGCCACTCTACCAAATCCATTATCAATTGATAATAGGCTTGTATTTCGTTTTTAAAACCGTTAAGACTTCTTTCACCGAAGTTTGACTTTAAACTATTAAATTCGAATTTTGTGATTTCATTTTGTTCAATAATAAATTCAGATGTTTCAAAAACCAAGTCTTTATAAAAATCTTTTTCACATGCAAAATGATTTGAAATGCGTTGCACTTGAATTTCATGTTCATTACCGGCAAAAATTTTTGATGCTTTTACAGGTCTTGCTAAATAACTCAAATAACAGGAGCAATCAGAATTCAATTCATCAACGGTTAGAGGCTTACTATTGAAAGGATTCATGGATACACACCAAGTACCTGTTGAAATTAAAATAAATGGTTCCTTAAACGTTAAAAGATAAGGAATAAGCGATGCAGAACTATCGTGTAAACCTACTCCGATTAATATTTTTTTCTCATTAATTTTGATTTCAAATGCCGTATCTGAAACTACTATTGGTGCTAAAAGCGCATCAATTTTTTCTGAAAACACCCAATGATGATAATCTGTTTTTGTAAAATCCCAAAGCGCGGTATGACAACCAATACTTGTCATATCAGACACTAAGTTTTTAGTAATTAAGAACGATAGATATTGCGGTAAGTGTAAAGCGTATTTTATCTTCTTATAAATATTCGGCTTTTGTTTTTTTAAAGCATACAGTTGCAAACCGGAATTAAGATTGCCCAAAAAACGAGAAGCCGTTTCAACTGCAATTTTCCTTTCTCCGCCATATTGCTTTAAAAATGCAGATTTTAAATTTTCGGGAAAAGGTTTTAAATAATTGTACAATGGCGCGCAAACATCCAAGTTTTCATCCAACAAAACAAAACTTGCACCGTAAGAAGTGAAATTCACGGCTTTAATATTAAAATCTAATTGAAGCAAAGTTGATGCTAAAGTAATTTGTATCCATATACTTAATTTAACAATATCTTCACAAGCTTCACCATCTTCGTCGAGTATATTATCAAATTGTTTCGTTTCTTCATGAACAATTTGGTATCGCTCGTCAAAAAGGAACAATTTCTTGTTGGTTTTTCCAATATCGAAAATGGCAATAACAGATGTCATGAAATTAAGAATTAAAAATTAAGAATTAAGAATTGATGTTGAAAAGTTGAAACTGTAATTGAAAGTTTATTGCTAATTCTTAATTTTTAATTCTTAATTTTTAATTGAATTACAGTCCTGTTGCAAAAGTTTTCGCGCCGCGTTCTTTAATAAGTTGTTCTCTGACTTTTAAATTTCTGAATAATTCAATGGGCGCAATCGCGCCGCCGGATTTTAAACGTGCTTCTGCAACCAATGCGCGAACATCAGTTAAATACGCCGTCTGTAAAATTTCTTGACAAAGTGCGACATCATTAGCTTCTTGCGCTTTGTTCAATGCTTTTCTATCCACTAAAAGAGATTTCGCGTAAGATTGCATAATCGCTTCAACTGACTGCAACAAATCTTCAAGCGGGTCTTTAACGTTGTGCGACGCATCAATCATCCATGCCAAATCGCGGGCGTGATTCATACCGTGATTATCCATACCTTCTACCAATTCATTGAAAATTAAAAATAATTGATACGGATTAATACTACCGACCGTTAAATCATCGTCGCCGTATTTAGAATCATTGAAATGAAAACCGGCTAATTTTTTTTCCATCAACAATAATGCGACAATTTGTTCGATGTTCGCATTCGGCAAGTGATGACCTAAATCAACGAGCGTGTATGCTTTGTCGCCGAGTTTATTAGCAAACAATAAGGATTGTCCCCAATCACCGACTGTAGTTGAATAAAAATTAGGCTCAGCGCATTTGTATTCAATAAACATTTTCCAATCGCTCGGCAGTGCGGCATAAATTTCTTTTAAACCTGCAAGTGTGCGTTCAAATGCTTTTCTGAAATTCAGTTGTCCGGGAAAATTTGATCCGTCGGATAACCAAACCGTCAAAGATTTTGAACCCAATTCCATACCATGTCCAATCACTTCAATATTGTGATCAATCGCTTGTTGTCGCACAACTTTATCGGTATGTTGCAACGAACCGAATTTATAACTCAATACTTGATTCGTTTGATCTTGAAAAGTATTTGAGTTAACTGCATCGAATAACAATCTGTGTTGCGCTGCCAATGCGCGTATTGCCGCCGGATTTTCAGGTATGTCCCAAGGAATGTGCAATGAAATCGCTCCGCTCGATTGATTAAGTGAATGTATCAAACCGACATCTTCAATTTTTTCTTCCAAAGAACGCGGTTCACCGCCACCGGCAAATCGTCCAAAGCGCGTTCCGCCCGTTCCCAATGCCCACGACGGAATCGCAATTTGAAAATCAATCAGTTTTTGAAGAATTGCACATTCTCCTTCAATTTGTGACGTTATAAATTGTAAACGCTTTTTATGTGGAGCGAGATGTGCTTCATTGTGCGCTGCTATTTCAGATTTATTTATTATCATGAAATGTTCGTAGTTTATCAAAACCCCATCGAGGCCTTTAACCTTGATGAGTGCAATTATTAATTATTTATTCTATCGATAAAATCCCATCGCCACGCCACCATCCACATTAATCGCATTACCGGTTGATTTATTCAACAAACCACCGACTAAAGCGAAAACAGCATTGGCAATATCTTCCGGTAAAATTATTTCGTTAAGCAAAGTGCGCTTGGCATAATACGCGGGCAATTCCGGAACCGTCACACCGTAAGCCTTTGCGCGACCTTCAGCCCAACCGCCTGCCCAAATATTTGAATCGGCGATAACTGCATCGGGATTTACCATGTTTACACGAATTTTATCGGCACCGAGTTCTGATGCCATTAGGCGTGAAGCGTGAGCTTGTGCTGCTTTTGCTGAACCATACGCTAAATTATTCGGTCCGGCAACAACAGCATTCTTAGAAACAATGTTGACAATATCACCACCCAATCCTTGTTTGCGCATCACTTCTACACTTTCGCGACTGACGAGAAATTGTCCTTTCACGAGAATATCATAAATTTTATCCCAATCAGCAACAGTGTGATCATTAATTGGTTTGGAAAGACTGATGCCGGCGTTGTTGACAATAATATCCACGCCGCCAAAAGATAAACTCGCCGATTCTAAAGCAAGCTCAATAGACTGCGGGTTGGTGACATCGAGCAAAGTAGTAGCGACAACATCGCTTCCGAAAAGTTTTACAAATTCTTCTTTTGCTGTTTCTAACCTTTCAGCATTAATATCATTCAATATCACACACGCGCCTTCTTGCGCTAATTTTTTCGCAATCGCTTTGCCGATACCGCCGGCACTGCCTGTTACTAAAGCCACGCGACCCGAAAGTGGTTTTGGTTTCGGCATCCGTTGCAGTTTGGCTTCTTCCAATAACCAATACTCAATATCAAAGGCTTCTTTACGCGGCAGCGAAGTATATTCCGAAACGGCTTCGGCACCACGCATGACATTGATAGCATTAGTATAAAATTCGGCGGCAACACGCGCTGTTTGTTTGTCTTTTGCAAACGTAAACATACCTACTCCAGGATATAAAACAACCACCGGATTGGCATCGCGCATGGCAGGACTGTTCGCGTGTTTATAAGTGTTGTAGTAATCGGCGTACATTTTTCTATACCCTTCGTATTGCGGCGTTAATTTTTCTTTAAATGCTGCCGTATCGTTAATATCATCGTGCGGTTTTAAATTGAGAACCAACGGACTTATTTTTGTTCTTAGAAAATGATCCGGGCAAGATGTGCCGAGCGGCGCGAGTTTTTCTAAGTCGTGGGAATTTATAAATTGCAGAACGCGCTCATCGTCGGTAAAATGTCCAATCATTTTTGTATGACTTGATGAAAAGCCGCGCAGCACTGGTGCTAATTTTGCCGCTTTTTTTAATCTTTCTTCTTTAGGTAAACTTTCAATTTTTTCTCCGCCAAAAGTCAGTTCTGAGTTTTGAGCTTTGAGTTTTGAGCTGCTTTTAAAATCATGACTAATAGCTATAGACTCATGGCTTATAAATTGCGCACAGCGTTCAACTACTTCAAGTGTATTCAAGTAACTTTCGTAAGACGAATCGCCCCAAGTAAATAAACCGTGCGAGCCGAGCATGATACCACGCAGTGTAATACTTTTTTTATCGGCATCTTCCAAACAAGCGCGAAGTTTTAAACCAAGATCAAACCCCGGACGTTGCCAATCTACCCAACCGAGTTGTCCTTGAAATAATTCTTCCGTAATTTTTTTGCCGTCTTTAGCGGCGGCAATCGCAATTGCCGCGTCCGGATGTAAATGATCTATGTGTTTGAAGGGTAGAAAACCGTGTAAAGGTGTGTCAATCGAAGGTGCTTTTGAATTTAAATCGAAAATGCAATGATTGAAAAGTTCTACCATTTCATCTTCGTGCGCCAATCCGCGATATACTTTTTCAAGATTGCGTAACCTGTCAATGTATAAAGCAGCGCAACCGGATTTTTTTAATGTACCGATGTCACCACCCGAACCTTTAATCCACATCACATCCGTTTCGTTGCCGTTGAGCGGGTCGCGTTCTTTTATCTTTACAGATGTATTGCCACCACCGAAATTTGTCAAACGCAAATCGGCTCCCAATAAATTGGAGCGATAGATAAATAAAGCAACTTCATCGCCGGCAAATTCTGATGCTTTTTTTTCGTCCCAGAGATAGGAGACGTGCTTAAAAATTTTTGTCGAGATCATTTATTATTTTTTTACCGTCGTCGAAATTTAAAATCTCGACGACGGTTTTACAATAATTATTCGTTAAACAGTCACCCACTTTTGTTTTCGATGACTTTCCAAAATGCGTTCGCAAATTAATAATTCTCTGTAACCATCTGCGAAAGTCGGAAATGTAGGGTGTTCGGGTTGATGTCCTTTTTCTATGGCAGCATAAATCTCTTTAAACATTTGTTTTGATGTGTCCGGAAAACCTTCATTGTGTCCACCCGGAAAACTTATTATGGCTGCGGCTTCCTTATGTACGACAGAAGGGTCCTTCATCACTGATTCATTAAAACCATCTCGATTGCCAATCCACATTTCGTTTGGTGATTCAGAGTTCCATGCAAAAGTTTTTTTGGAACCGGAAATTTCTAATTTCAATTGATTTTTTCTACCTGCCGAAACTTGCGACACTGTTACCGAACCGCGATTACCGTTATTGAAACGCAATAAAACATTAGCGTGATCTTCTGTCGTTATCGGTACATCGGCGTAATCTTCCGGTTTCAACATCTTTCCGGAATAAGTTTCCACCGGTTTTAAAGGTTTTTTGCGCGTTTTGTGAATGGTATTGAAATCCGCCATCACTTCCACCGTTTTTAATCCGGTGATGTATTCAATCACATCCATTAAATGAGAACCGATATCGGCAATAGCACGCGAGTCGCCGGATTTATCGGGTTCTAAACGCCAGTTGTAGTCGGTGTTGTAGAAAAGCCAATCTTGCAAATAGGAACCGAGAATAGAATACACATCACCCAATTCACCCTTTTCGCGCATCGTTTTCATTTGACGTACTAATGGATAATAACGCAAATTGAAGTGCACAGCATTCACCAAACCGGATTTTGTAGCGAGTGCAACTAATTCTTCTGCTTCTGCCAAGTCTTTTGCTAAAGGTTTTTCGCAAATTACGTGCTTACCGGCAGCTAATGCTGCTTTCGATTGACTGTAATGCAGAAAATTCGGCGTACAGATATGCACGGACGTGATGTTCTTATCATTCAATAAGTCATCAAAAACGTACGCTTTCGGAATGCCGAGTTGTTTGGCTTTTTCTGTTGCCAAATCTATATTTACTTCGCACAATGCCGCGACTTCCACATTCGGCAAACGGCGCAATGCTTCGATGTGCGCGGGTCCGATAAAACCTGTACCTACTACGCCTACTTTGATTTTGCTCATAATTATTTTTTTTGTTTAAAGATGATTAGATAAATTTTCTGTAAAAAAAAGAATCTAATGCGAGAATTATTCATTTAAACGAGAATTTATTTGCGTTTCATTATAGAGACGCAAAGCATTGAGTCTCTACATTCCCTTAAATAGCATTTCAAAAACATATTTTCCCGAACCAATTTTTATGGATTGATTGTTGTCTAAATTAATTTTCAAACCGTTTTCAGTAACATTTTCCTGATTTTTAATTGGAAAATAAACAGTTGCTGACGTGTTCACCGGAATTTCTAATTCTAAATTCAATTTATCGTCTAAAATTTTCCATGAAGAAGAAACCGTACCATAATTTGTATGCAAACTTGCTTTCGCATTTGTAATTCCCGAATCTATTTGCGGTTTAATAATAATCTCTTTATAACCCGCGCCTTCACCGTCTTTTGTGTCAATGCCGGCAACGTTTCTGTACATCCAATCGCCGACAGCACCATAAGCGTAATGATTGAAAGAAGTCATGCTTGGGTCTTGAAAAGTACTGTCCGATTTCATAGAATCCCAACGTTCCCAAATTGTTGTTGCGCCATGCACTTTTATCGGATAGAGCCACGACGGATAGGTTTCTTGCAAAAGCAATTTATACGCCACATCATTTCTCCCGAAGCGCGTTAAAACCGGATTTAAAAACGGTGTGCCGAGAAAACCGGTGGTGAGGTGATAATTATAAGATTTAATATTATTCACCAATCGCTCAACTGCTTGCGGACGCAAATTTTCGGGCAACATATCGAATTGTAGAGCTAAAATATATGCAGTTTGCGTTTCAGAAATTAAGCGACCGGATTCTGTCGAAAATTCTTTTTGAAATTGTTTTTTTACGCGCTCTAAAAGTACTTCATAATCTGCAACATCTTCCGGTTTATTCAAAACTTTAGCTGTGTTTATCATGATTTGCGTATTGTAAGCAAAAAAACATTGCGCCACGAGATAATTATCAGTCACTGCCGATTTTTGGCCAATCATACCTTTCGAATCATCAACGCGGTAAGACAACCAATCTGCAAATTGAAAACCGCTGTTCCATAAATCGTTTTTGGCAGCCCCGCGTACATAACCTAAATACGCTTTCATACTCGCGTATTGATTTTCTAAAAGCCTTTTGTCGCCGTAAACGATGTACATATTGTATGGGATAATCACGCTTGCATCCGACCAGCCGGCAGCACCTACAATTTTTCTACCGGAATTTTTACTCAACACATCCGGAATAACAAAAGGCACTGCACCATCTTCGGCTTGATCAGCAGCTACATCTTTCAACCATTTTGAAAAAAATTGGTTGACATTGAAATTATATGCAGCCGTGCGTGAAAAAACTTCCGCATCGCCTGTCCAACCCAAACGTTCATCGCGTTGAGGACAATCGGTCGGTACATCTACAAAATTACCGCGTTGTCCCCATTGAATATTTTTTTGAAGTTGGTTGACTAAAGGATTAGAACATTCAAAACTCCCTGTCAGAGCCATATCGGAATACAAAGCAACTGCATGAAAATCATTTACGTTTATATTTGCAATGCCCTCTACTTTTGCATATCTGAAACCAAAAAAGGTAAAATTCGGCTCAAAAACTTCGTCACCGCCGTTGAGTATATAAGTTGCTTGTGCTTTTGCCGAGCGCAAATTAGCGAAATAAGGTTCACCGAATTTATCTAACATTTCAAAATGTGAAAACCTAACCGTGTCACCGGATTTGCCGCCATGCGATTTATATTGAATCCATCCGACGATATTCTGCCCAAAATCTAAAATATTTTCACCTTTTGCAGATTTAATTAATTTCGGTATGATATGTTCGTGTTTTTTAATCGGTTCATTTTCTGCAGCGATTATATAATCTGTCGGATAATTTGCAATAACTGCTTGTGATTGGAGACGTTGCA
>JAYTIA010000591.1:0-3397 GCA_043732145.1 Saprospiraceae bacterium | reverse complement strand
CATCTTTTTTCAAAAGAACGCCAACCAAAGAATATATTCAAGCCTTGACAGATTGTGTAACATGGAGTTTAAGCTATGAAAAATTACAATTACTTTTCCATACTGTTCCGGAATTTAGAGAATTTGGTAGATTAAATTTAGTTAACGGTTTCAGTGCCGCAAAAGAGAGAATGTTGGCAATGATTAATCTAACTGCCGAAGAACGGTATGCTAATTTGATATCAACAAGACCTGAAATTTTTCAAAATGCCTCACTGAAACATATCGCTACCTACCTCGGTATCACTGATACTTCTTTAAGCAGAATCAGACGCGAATTTGCAAAAAAGACATAATCTCATTTGTTTCTTGCCAAATGGCAAGAGTTTTTAATTTTCTTAGATGCACCTTTGTATTTAAACTTTAGATACAATGAATACTTTGCCTTTTTACGTTTATTTTGTTTTTGGTGTGACACTCTTGGCAACCATTTATTTCTTTTATAAAGCAACAAAATCATCTAGGTCGGGTTTAATCCTTATCATCTTTTGGATTATTTTCCAAAGTGTGTTGGGCTTGTCAGGGTTTTATCTTCGTACCGATATAATTCCGCCACGATTCCCACTCATTATCTTCCCACCAATTATTTTAATCATTATGCTCTTCATCACAAAAAAAGGTAGGCAGTTTATTGATAGTTTAGACATAAAAATTTTAACGCTGTTGCACATCATCAGAATACCTATCGAATTAGTTTTATTCTGGTTATTCATTCATAAAGCGGTACCACAACTCATGACATTTGAAGGCAGAAATTTTGATATTTTTTCCGGAATAACGGCACCGATAATTTATTATTTCGGTTTTATAAAAAATAAATTGGCCTTACCCACAATCATCGCTTGGAATTTTATTTGCCTTGCATTAGTTATTAATGTTGCTGTCAACGGTCTCTTATCAGCACCCACTCCTCTTCAGCGATTAGCATTTGAGCAACCCAATATTGCGATTCAATATTTTCCGTTTATATTATTACCGTCTGTAGTAGTGCCTTTAGTTATTTTTTCTCATTTCGTATCAATAAAACAGTTAATAGCAAAAATAAAAAATCACAATTTAAACAACGACTCATACCCAAGTCCGCCTGAAATGTAAGTGAGCGGATTTATTTTTTGATGTGTTAAATAATCCCATTGATACGAGAACCGACGTTCACGTCCGTCGTTAATATTTTGCGTGAAAGAAAAATTGTTCGTGAATCTAAAATAAGTGGGAATAGTGACGAAAGTACCGGATTTTAAAAATTTCTTCACCATATCAGTTTCAGTTGATAAATCAGGAAAAGTACCGTTATAATTCGGTCGCACACTGTACGCCAATAACGGCACCGCCGCTTCATACTGAAACAACCACGAGTCAGACAATTTTTTTTGTGTATGTGCCGCAACATTCAACGATGCATTGATGTGGTAGCCTGTTAAATTATTACTCGGCAAATTATACTCGCGCAAATCAATCATTAAACTGAAACGCCCGCCTAAATAATTATTCCAATCGTCGAGCACGTAATTATTAATGCCGCGAAAATAAGTATAACTGATTTCGATATTATTGACATCGGCACTTGACAACATTCTATCCGTGCGCGGTTTCATTTTCGGCGACGCGCTGCCGATACCGACGCGCGCTTCAAAACGCGAAACATAATCCGGCAAACGTTTTTCGTAACCGACGATTATAGTTGAAACCAATCCGCGATAAATAAGCGGCGAATGTCCGACATCACGCACCGCAATAATAGGAAATCGTACACCGAGAAAAAAATAAGTATTGCCGTTATTAAAATCTTGAGCGTGCAGGAACGAAAAAAACAGGGCGCAAAAAGTTGTCAGAAAAATTTTTATCATCATTTTATTTTTGTAAAATTGTTTTAAGGAATGTGAAATAAATAAAGTGCCGCAATAGACTTAATTATTTTCCTGTTAGAATCTCCGGCTTTAAAGACAATAGTCGATAATATTTAACACAAAAGATAGGCGTTATCACGGCAAAAGAATAAGTATAGTTTGGTCCTTTGTGTATTTCACGTTCCTTAAAACAATCTCTCAAAGAAAACGAAATGATAGAGAAAAAGTTTTTGCCGAAAAAAGAACAATTATACGTATATTTGCGATTGACAAACTTTATAGGTAACAAAAATAAATTTGTAACGTAAAAGAAAGTTGATAGAGTTACAGTTACAAGTCATTTTTTCGATACTTTGTAAGATGTTTTGCTGTTATAATTTACTTTTTTGGGCTGATTTTTGTGAATAAAAAGCTTAAACGGATTAGTAAATAAAATTAAGATAAGCGGCTGCTATGATAGAAACTATCCGAAGAATTGAACAGAAAGTTTTAATTCTGTCGGCGCGATTGAAACAATTGCGCCTTGAAAACGCCGCCCTCAAGCAAAACAATCTGCAATTAGAGCAACAAAATGCCGGTTTAGAAACCGAATTGTGCGATCGAAAAAATGAAGTAAACGAGTTAAAAATGCTTTTGGCAGAAAAAGAAAGTAAAGGCTCGGAAGTAACGGCACGAAATCATCAGGTTAAGCAGTATATAGATTCATACATTTTTGAGATTGATAAATGTATAGAGCGGTTAAAACATTACTAATTTATGTCCGAAAACACGACTCAAATAACAGTTTTGATAGCTTCGCGCCCTTATCCGTTAAAAATAAAAACGGGCGATGAAGCTGTGATTCGGCGCATAGTGAGTGAAGTGAATGACACAATTACTTTGTTTCAAAATACTTACGCCGCAAAAGACCGCCAAGATTGTGTAGCTATGGCTTTATTAACTTATGCTGTAGATTTGCATAAAGCACAATCGAAACCGTCGTTGAATGATACTGCCGTAAGCGATCGACTTTACCGTCTCGAAAATTTGGTATCGTCAGTGCTTAATAATAACTGATTTCGAAAAATGATGAATGATGAATGATAATTGATGAATCTCATTAGGGTTTATCGTTTATTTGTTTTAGACCTTAATAGGTTTACTATCTTTCTCTTTAGCCGCAATTGTATGTTAGAAATTTTAAAATTTCTATTCACCTTCCTCTCCGTTTAATCCGATTTAGCCAATTTTTTTCCTAAAAAGTTTGTTTTACGGCGTGCTGAATAACGCATGATGTCTGTCGAATTTAAAAAAATTTCATCGTTCATCATTCATCATTCATTAA
Source organism: Saprospiraceae bacterium (assembly GCA_043732145.1). Taxonomy (GTDB): domain Bacteria; phylum Bacteroidota; class Bacteroidia; order Chitinophagales; family Saprospiraceae; genus JAAFJT01. Next base: position 187 of record JAYTIA010000591.1, on the reverse strand, counting down.
ACCTCTTTTCTTAAAACTTAAAACGATTAAAAATTATGATGGAATTTTTGGGACCGATAATCGGACTAATAGTAGGCAGTGGTGTCGGTTATTTCTTGCTTCAAAAAATGAACGGGCAGCAGACTAGTAAATTACAAGAAACGATAAATCGCGCCAATAGTACTGCGGATGCCACAGTAAAAGAAGC
>JAYTIA010000590.1:0-8874 GCA_043732145.1 Saprospiraceae bacterium | reverse complement strand
CATCGGAAGTACTGTAATTTCAGCGCGACACGATATAATTGTACGACTACGACAAAATTTTGGATTCGTTCTAGGTACTTACGCATTGGTACTTTTACTCACGTATTTTCTTTTTACGCTCTCTGATTCCTTATTTTCGGAACTTTACATATGGTTAGTAAGTTGGAATTTATCTTTTTTAGAGGGGCGTTTCCATACTCAAGCAGCAACGGTGATAACGACTTGGATTTCTGTTTTTACTTTTTACGTGTTCTATGCCATTAACATTTTGGCTTTAATTTCCGTATATTATGTCACCGGAGAAATTACAAATGCCGACGGTTTAAGAAATAGAATTGAATCTATTCAAAAGTTGAAAAATATTCGAGGAATAGTGAAGGAATAAATTCTCAATTTGGAATTTTGGATTTTAGCCGGGCGATTTATTTTAGCACCGATTAAAAATCCAAAATCTAAAATCCAAAATCTAAAATTAAAATGGGTTTAATTGGCAGATTAGTCAAGCGTACTTTCAAAATAGCGAACCGTGTGCAAGGTTTGGGTATGACCCCGCTCGAATTGCAGCGCAAAACGCTGCGCCGTTTGTTACGCAAAACGCAATTCACGGCATTTGGTTTGGCTTTCGATTTTTCAAATATCTTGTACGCTTCCGATATGATTCGCGCTTTTCAAGACCGCGTACCGATTTTTGATTACGATAAAATGCACGACGAATGGTGGTATCGCGCACTGAACAATGAACCCAATATATCGTGGCCAGGAAAAATAGAATACTTCGCGCTCAGTTCCGGTACTTCGGGTGCACCGAGTAAATACTTGCCAATGACAAATGAAATGGTGAAAGCTATACGAAAAGCCGGATTTAAAACTTTCTTTGCCGTTACTAAATTTGGTTTGGAATCGGAATTTTTTACTAAAAAAGGATTGTTCATCAGCGGAACCACTTCTTTGAAAGATAAAGGCGGTTATTATGTCGGCGATATGAGCGGCATTAATTTGAAGAAAAGACCGTTTTGGCTTTTAAATTTTTCGAGACCCGGCAACCGTATTCAAAGTATTCCGGATTGGAGCAGACGCTTAAATGTGATTGCACGCAATGCGCGAAAATGGGATATTGCTTACATTTCCGGTATTCCATCGTGGGTGCAGTTGATGATAGAAAAAGTAGTGGAATATAATAAAGTAGAAAGCATTCATGATATTTGGCCTAATTTCCGCGTTTTTGTTCATGGCGGTATTGCTTTTGAACCACACAGAAAAGCATTTGAAGCATTGGTGCGTAAGGATATGATTTATATTGACACGTATTTAGCGAGCGAAGGTTTTATCGCTTTTCAAAATCGTCCGGAAACAAGTGCAATGGCGTTGATACTCAACAACGGCATTTTTCATGAATTTATTCCTTTCAATGATCAAAATTTTGATGGCGACGGACGAGTCATCGGCCATCCGCGCGCTTATCATGTCGGCGAAGTAGAAACAGGAAAAGAATATGCGATTGCCATCACAACTTGTGCCGGTGCTTTTCGCTATCTCATCGGCGATACGATTAGATTTACGGATGCGCAACGCAAAGAAATTATTATCACCGGACGCACGAAACATTTTATCAGCGTCACTGGCGAACATTTATCCGTTGACAATATGAATCATGCCGTCAGTTACGCTGCCGAACAATTAAACACGGATGTAAAAGAGTTTACCGTTTCTGCCATTACAACACCCACCGGATTTGCGCACCGTTGGTACATTGGTTGCGAACCACTGGTGCATGCAGGTACTTTTAAAAATTTATTGGATAAACATTTGCGCGTCATCAACGATGATTACGCCACCGAGCGCGATAATGTTTTGCGCGAACCGCAAGTGGAACTCGTTCCGCCAAATGTATTTTACGAATATTTGAACCAACAAGGCAAGGTAGGCGGTCAAGCAAAATTTCCCCGTGTTATGAAAAAAGAGACTTTCGCCGAGTGGGAAAAATTTGTCACCGGTTATTCAATTAAGAATTAATTTTGAAAATCTTTTTTTGAAAATGTAAATGTTGAATAAATATTTTTTCTCAATTAGTTTAAATTAACCAACAAATATTGCAATACTTCTCGCCGAGTGCTTTTTTATACGGTTTGCCGGTCGGATTTCTATTCTGCATTGCATTGGGTCCCATCTTTTTTTTATTGATTAAAAGCAGTATCGAAACCGGATTTTGGTATTCTTTATTCATTGTCATCGGAGTTGTACTCGCCGATGCCACTTTATTGGCAATTGCTTACGGCGGTATTCAAGCATTTTTACCGAAAAGTAATATAGATGTCGCTTATTGGATACAAATATTCGGCGGATTTTTATTGACAATAATGGGCGTGAGCACAATTGTAAAACGGGCGCAACAGGTAGAAAAAATTAAAATTGAAAAATCTACACTCATCATAAAAAATCTGTCAAAAGGTTATTTAATGAACGTCGTAAATCCCGCCAATTTTATAGAGTGGGTGGGTACTGCCGGCATTCTAAAATCGAAATATCATTTCGAGGTTTTTGAGAACGTCAGTTTTTTTACAGGTGCATTATTGGCTGTTTTTTTTACGGAATTAGCTATCGCCTATTTTGCCGCACGTTTGCGCAAAGTTTTAAAACCCTCTATTATTGAGATAATCAATATCATAACCGGTATTTTATTTCTCGCTTTCGCAGTTTGGATGTTTATCGAGGCATATAAATCTAAGTAATGAATAATGAACAATGAACAGTGAATAATAAACAATAAATAACAAGATTGTTCATTATTCATTATTAATTATTCCACCCGAATAACGTTCGATACACCCGCCAAACTTTTTAGTGCTTTAATCGCCAACACCAATTGATCGCGGTGCGTGACGACTAATTTTACGCGCCCTTCAAAATAACCGTCATTACCTTCGATGCTGAAGGCACGAATATCGAGACCCATTTGCGAAGAAATTTTATTCGAAAGGCGTTCAATTACCCCGGGTCCGTTATCAAGTCCGGTGATGATGAGTTCGGCTATATAAGAAGCGTTTATTCTTGCACCCCAACTCGCATTCAAAATGCGATAGCCGTAATAAGTCATTAAATTTTGTGCATTCAAACAATTGGTGCGGTGAATTTTCAATTGATTGCCGGCTGTTACATAAGCAAAAATGTCATCGTCTTGAACAGGTTTACAACAATCTGCGAGTGTATAATTATACTGATCCGCCGGTTGTCCGTTAATAAGCAATTGAATTTTCATGTCGGGTTTCACCGGCACTTTGCGCTCGGTGGCAATCGGTGCGGTTTTATCTTCCGAAACTAAAACCAAGCGATTGCGTTCGACGGTAAAAATTTTTAAATCGTCTTGCAAATCAATCGTTTCTTGTTCGATGGCGGCAAAAAATTCGAGGCGCGTTTTGTAGCCGAAATGTTTCACTAAAAGATCAACTGCCGATTCGAAATCTGCTTTTTTATGTTCCAATTTGCGTTGCAACATTTCTTTACCCATATCGGCGCGGTCGCGAATCTCTTCTTTCAGCGATTGACGTATTCTGTCGCGTGCTTTTGCCGTAATCACCCATTTCAACCAATCTTCCGTGGGTTTTCTGCTTTGGTTTGTTTCAACTTTTACTTGGTCGCCGTTTTGCAATTTATAGCTCATTTGAACTATTTTACCATTTACTTTTATCGCATTGGCGTGCGAACCTACATCGGTATGAATGCCGAAAGCAAAATCTAAAGCCGTCGCGCCTTTCGGTAAAATTTTATAATCGCCTTTTGGTGTATAAACATAAACTTCTTCAGCAAATAAATTATTGGCTTTGAAATCCGTCATAAACTCGACGGAGTTATCTTCTTGATTAGGTTTTTCAAACATTTCTCGAATGTTCGTAAACAAATGTTCAAAAACATCTTTTTGTTGACGAATACCTTTGTATTTCCAATGCGCCGCATAACCGCGCTCGGCGATTTCATCCATGCGTTCGGTACGAATTTGCACTTCCACATAACGTCCTTCAGGTCCGCTGACGGTTGTGTGTAACGATTCATAGCCATTCGATTTCGGAATCGTTATCCAATCTTTTAATCTGTCTGCAATCGGTTTATGAACGGTTGTGACGATACCGTAAGCCTGCCAACACGCCGGTTTTTCATCTGTCAATGACGCATCAATAATAATGCGAATGGCAAACAAGTCGTATATTTCGTCAAAAGATTTTTGTTTCAGTTTATTCCAAATTGAATAAATAGATTTTGGTCTGCCGGAAATACGATATGGATGCCCGATTCTATCGAGTTGTTCGCGCAAGGGTTCGATGAATGATTTAATATAATCTTCACGCGTAAGTTTCGTTTCGTTGAGACTTTTTGCTATGTCGTTGTATTCTTGTCGGTGCGTAATTTTCAAACACAAATCCATGAACTCCGATTTGATTTGATACAAACCCAATCGATGTGCTAAAGGCGCGTAAATAAATTCGGTTTCTGCCGCAATTTTTAACTGTTTGTTGTGCGGCATCCAACCGAGTGTGCGCATATTATGCAACCTGTCCGCCATTTTTATAAAAACAATCCGCGCATCCACTATCAGCGTGCCTACAATTTTTTTCAAATTTTCGGCTTGCGGACTTTCGATATGGGTGGTGTTGTCCAATTTAGTCAACCCTTCGACAAGTTGCGCTACTTTGTCGCCGAATTGCGATTTTATTTCTGACAAAGGAATTTCAGTATCTTCCACCACATCGTGCAAAAGAGCAGCTACAACTGAAGTAGCACCCAAACCGATTTCTTCGGCACAAATACGCGCCACTTCTATAGGATGCAGAATATAAGGCTCACCGCTTTTGCGCCGTTGTTTGCTGTGCGCATCTACTGCCATTTCGTAAGCACGGCGAATATTTTTTTTATCGTCAGTATTTAAGGGCATTTTAAAACTCTTCAACAAACGTCGGTAAGCGCGTTGAATATCTAAACGTTCTGTATCGTTATATACCGTTGTGAGTGTATCTGTCATTCTCGGTTAATGTTTTTAGACTTTAGTTCATGATGAAATCAAAGTTAATACGAAATTTTTAAAAAAGCAATAATTAAAAAAAAAATGACGAATGGTTGATATTTAATAATATACAAAAGCTGTTTCTTCTTCTGAAAGTTGGTACCCAATCCCTAATAGTTATTTAAAAAATTCGGCTTGAAATTTGTTTCTGAAAAAGAAAATCATTTAAGTTTCAGGAAATTTTCAAAAGAAATTAAATTTTATAAAGAGCGATTTAAAAGAATTTTATATCCTATTTTTATTATAACAATTAGTCAATTATTATAAAACGGTTTTTATCAATTTTTTTTAATTCTTTTTTGTCTAAAAACTATAAAATTTTATTTCTGTTTCTTTTCTTTGTATTATAATATAAAATTGAGAAATTCTACATCAAGATTATGAAACGTTTATTTTTATTAGTAGTTACAGTATTTGCACTACATATTTCAGCATATTCACAAATGGCGGAACCTGTTCTCTGGTCATATAAAGCTGAAAAACTTGCTGATAATCAATATGCTATCACAATTTCTGCGGATATTGCAGATGGTTGGTATGTTTATTCGCAAGATTTACCGCAACACGGTCCCGTTCCCACTAAGATTAATTTCGAGCAAAATCCAAACATTGTTTTGCAAGGAAAACCTTTGGAGATGGGCAACAAAAAAGAAACTTTCGATCCGAATTTTCAAATGACGGTCACAAAATTTTCAGGAAAGACACATTTTATTCAAAAATTTTCTGTCACTAATACTGTTCCGCAAGTGAAAGGCTCTCTCTCTTACATGACTTGCAACGGGCAAATGTGTATGCCGCCCCGCACTGTTAAATTTGACGTGCCGTTGGCGCAATAGTATTTAAGAATTTTTAAACAGAAATTAAAACAACAAAGACAATTTTCTCGTTAGAAGAGGGAATTGTCTTTGTTAATTATACACTTACTGATTATGCTATGAACTTACTGATGTTGGACTTAATAATAATAGACAAAAATTTCATTATCATTAAGTCCATTGTCATTAAGTCCAATGTCATTAAGTCCATTAATATAATTTCATGAAAAAAATATCTTCCCTACTTTTTATTTTTATTGGCACTGTAACTTTTCTGAACGCCCAAATTTTCAAACCGGTGCATTGGAAATTCGATTCCAAAAAAATTAACGATACCGAATACGATTTAATTGCTACTGCCAAATTGGATAAAGGTTGGTATACGTACTCGCAATTTATCAAAGGCGACGGACCGATTCCGACGGCTTTTACTTTTAAACCGACCGGGCAGTACGAACTTATCGGCAAAACGGAAGAAGCGAGCGAGCATACAAAATCCGGTTTCGATAAAATTTTTGACATGAACATCACTAAGTTCAGTGATGAAGTACGGTTTACGCAACACGTAAAACTGAAAGCAGCATCCGCAGATATTTCGGGCAGCGTCAATTATCAATCGTGCGACGAAGAAAAATGTTTGCCGCCGCAAGATGAAGCTTTTAATTTCGCGCTGAAAAGTAGTGGCGTTGCAACGCCGTCAATGAATAATCAAATACCTGTAAACACAACACCGGTAAATACGCCGACATTTTCACCGACAAAAACACCGAATACTACTGCACCCGTAAAAAATAACCAATCAGCACAAATAACACCTCAAGTTGTACCTGTTCAAACATTGCCGACAAAATCCGGTATTGATAAACCGGTGCATTGGTCGTTGTCGTCAAATAAAAATCCGGAGCCGGACAAAGACGGTTACGCGGTTTATACTTTCGTTGCAAAAGCGGCGATTGATAAAGGTTGGCATATTTATTCGCAATTTTTGAAAGGAGACGGACCGATTCCGACAAAAATAAATTTTGATAAGGCAAGTCCGATAAATTTGGTGGATAATCCGACGGAAGTAGGTCCGAAAAGAAGACAGCACAAAGAAGCGGCGTTCAATAATATGACCGTTGTTGATTTCGAAGACAGCATCACGCTTAATCAAAAAATAAAAATCAACCCGAAAGATGCATCAAAACCGATAAAAGGCAGTATCGAATTTATGGCGTGTACCGGCGAAAAATGTTTACCGCCCGATGAATTTCCGTTTGTGATAAATTTATCTAACGGCAATGAAATATCCGCGACGCAAAATTTGACAACAACGACAACAACAGATGTTGCAGGCGGATTCATTTCCAATCCAAGTTTATTGACGCTCGATAAATCTATGGCACAATCGAATTGCGACGGCACACAAACTAAAAACTTAAACACAAGTAATTGGTGGATGATTTTTGTTTTGGGTTTCGGCGGCGGATTAGTTGCATTGCTCACACCTTGCGTTTTTCCGATGATACCTTTGACGGTGAGTTTTTTTACAAAACGTTCGAAGGATAGAAAAACCGGTATTCGCAACGCACTCGTTTATGCCGCTTCTATTATCGTTATTTATGTCGGCATGGGTTTTATCGTGACGCAATTATTCGGTGCAGGTGCATTGAACAATCTTTCGACTAATCCTTGGATGAATATTATTTTCGGTATTTTGTTTTTAATCTTCGCGTTTTCATTTTTCGGTTATTACGAAATCACTTTACCCTCGAGTTGGTCGAATGCGATAGATAAACAATCGTATAAACGACAAGGATTTGCCGGGATTTTTTTCATGGCATTCACGTTGGCGTTGGTTTCTTTTTCTTGTACCGGTCCAATTATCGGCTCTCTTTTGGTCGAATCTGTTTCCGGCAACGGTTTTTCATTGGGTCCGTTGGTCGGTATGTTTGGTTTTGCATTGGCATTGGCGTTGCCGTTCGGCTTATTTGCTTTTTTTCCCGCCATGTTACATGCATTACCGAAAGCCGGTTCGTGGATGGACGACGTGAAAGTAACGCTCGGATTTTTAGAAATAGCACTCGCGTTCAAATTTTTATCCAATGCCGATTTAATTAACAGTTGGAAACTTTTACCTTACGAAATGGTGCTGGGTATTTGGATTTTATGCGCACTCGGTCTCGCACTTTATCACGGCGGTATCATGCGTTTCGGCCACGCTGCGATAAAAAAATTCTCGCCTTTGCGCGTAGCATTGGTTGTCGCATCGCTCGGGGCGATGTTTTATTTAGGTCTCGGTTATAGATTCAGCCAAACAGCAAATACATTTGACACACCCGGTTTAACGAGCGGCATTTTACCGCCTGCGGGCTACAGTTATATTTATCCGCAACGTTGTCCGCTGAACTTGCCTTGTTTTCATGATTTGAATGAAGGGTTGGCATATGCAAAAAAAATAAACAAACCTATTTTATTGGATTTTACCGGTTGGAATTGCGCAAATTGCCGAAAAATGGAAGAAAATGTTTGGAATAAACCCGGCGTGATGGAACTCATCCGCGATAAATACGTCCTCATTTCTCTTTACACCGACGATAAATCGGCATTAAAAATACCTTACGTCCCTTATACATCGAGCGTTGAAAATAAAACGGTGAACACCGAAGGTAAACTATGGACAGATTTTGAAGCCACGCATTTTAACAGAAACGCACAACCGTTTTATGTTTTGATGTCGCCGGATATGAAAGTTTTAAATGCGCCGGTAGCTTATACGCCGAATATTGATGAGTATAAAACTTTTTTAACGTGCGGGTTGGAGCGGTTTAAAAAATAGGTGGATGTTTTCCTGTGGACACTAAAATTTTTCCAATAGCTTTCTGCTAAAATTTGGTTATTTCTTTTTTAATAATTATGCAATTAGTTGTTCAAAATTTCGGTGCATCTTTGCGGTTTAAATTTAAAACTGTAAACTCAGATAAATGTGTGAATGAATAAATTCATTATTTATCTTTCATTGTACTG
>JAYTIA010000589.1:0-3405 GCA_043732145.1 Saprospiraceae bacterium | reverse complement strand
ATGTTACTTGGACAAATTCCTTTAACGATGAGCGTACGCGAATCCGGTGATAAAGGACAACCGATTACAGGTGCCGCGCAGAAAAATAATGACGTTACTAAAGCATTTATGGAAATTGCCAAGAATGTAGCGCGTCAAGTTGCCATGCGCAATGATGTTTTGGAGCCGACGCGCGCAGTGAAAATGAAAGAATAAATTGACAGTTGACAATTGACAGTTGACAATGGAGAGTAAAAAATAAAAATGCGTGAAGAAAATAAATTTCTCCACGTATTTTTATTTTCAAAAAAGATTTTCAAAAAAGATTTTCAAAAAAGATTTTATTTTTTTTAATTGTCCATTATCCATTGTCAATTGTCAATTAAAAAATTGTCACCTATTAAAACGCTGTATCTACCGAAATCCAATCTTTCCCTTCGCCGTTTGCGGGCTTTCTCTTTTTTACCGGCGTGATAAAATTATTTTTTTTCATTTTAAGTGCCGGAATCGATAGCATTTCTTTTATTAAATGCACCGATGTATTGGGTTTGACTTCAAGTTTGATGATATTTTCTTGCTTAATTTCAGGTACTATTACCGGAGGCGTTGAACTCGGGGTAGTTCCTATATAATTATTTGTCGGTGAAGAAGCAAACTGCATCACATTAGTTTCCGGATTAAAAATACCATTGTCTTTCAAAATGTTCATATAGTGAATACTGCCTTTTTTATTCGCGTGTTGATAATCGCCTAATTCGTCTCGTTCTGTCAATACTTTTGAAAAATCATGTATCGTTAAACCCGTTGCATTTTCTACATAACTTTTTAACGGCGATAAAAAAGAATCGCGCACCACATCGGCAAACGGTGGATAATACGGATTGATTACTAATTGCACTTTTACCCCATGTGCTTGTGCCGTATCAATCATTTGTTTTAAATCCGCTACCATATTCTTGAACATCCGTACTTGATAACTGTTCATAGAAGTATCGTTCACAGCACTTTCTGTAATCACGCGATCAATCAGCATGTCGGCATCAGTTTTATTTTTGTGAAACAAAACGCGCTGAAACAATTCGGTGTTGAAACGATATAAATGACTCATACTGCCGCCCAAAACTATTTTGTTGCCCGACCATTTGTCCGGTACATGAATACCGCGAATAAGCGTATCTAATCTGTGCGAGTAAGGCGTGTATAAATTAAAACTCGATTTAAGCGCATCGTTTTCTCTGTCGCAAATTGTCGCATCAATAATCATGAGTTTTGGTGCCGGATTGCGTTCCAAATAATCGAACACCAAATTTTTGGCTAAATCTGCCGGCATACCGTTGTAACTCACATTGAAAGTTTTCATGCCCGTAATGCGCTCCACTTCCGGCTGATAGAAAGTTAATCCGCGCGAATTACCGACGAATAAAATATTTGCAGAATCCGGTTTGCCGCAATATAAACGCGAATAGCGAAACAAACTTTTTTGCGTGATGCCGGAAAAAATATAGCCGACTAATCTATCGCCAATCAAAGCTATGGATAGAAATGAAATAATCCAAAGTAGATGTTTTGACATGGTATGTTTAATTTATTTTGATGGTTAGTTAGTTGTTTGGTTAGTTGGTTAATCGTACAAAATAAATTAATTACAATTAACTAACGAACTAACGAACTAACCATCAAATAATTCGCCAAAAACAGTTTTACGACAAAATACCGGCGATTGTTGCCGATAAATATGAAGTTAATGTGCCGGCGAGTAAGGCTTTCAATCCGAGTTTCGCTAAATCGGCGCGCCGTTCAGGTACAAGTGCGCTGATACCGCCGATTTGAATACCGACAGAAGAAAAATTAGCAAAACCACACAAAGCAAAACTTAAAATCGTTACTGTTTTAGGCAACAAAGTCGTCATTTGATCTTTGAGTTGCGAATAAGCGACAAATTCATTCGCTACTAATTTTATACCCATAAAACCGCCGGCTTTCACAATATCTTGAGACGGCACACCCATCGTCCAAGCTACGCCCGAAAAAACATAACCGAGCAATCCATTGAGAGAAAATTGAGGAAAACCCATCAATGCACCTACTTTTCCGAAACACGCATCAATCAACGCAATCAGAGCCAAGAAACCAATTAACATCGCCAAAACATTCAGACCGACTTGTAATCCTTCGCTGCAACCCGATGAAATCGCATCAATAATACTGTCAAATTTTTTTGTAATTGCTAATTTCACCACACCTTTTGTTTGAGATTCTTCTGTTTCAGGAAAAATTATTTTTGAAATGGCTAAAGCACCTGGTGCTGCCATTATACTTGCCGCAATCAGAAATTGCGCCGGAATACCGAAGGTGATGTAAGTTGCCATAACGCCACCGGCAATGCAAGCAAAACTGCCCGTCATAGACGACATTAATTCACTCATTGTCATCGTGCGCAAGTATGGTTTTATCATAATTTGCGCTTCCACTTGCCCGACAAACGCACTCGAAATATTTGAAAGTGCTTCCGCACCGCTCACATCCATCAACCATTTCATGCCGCGTGCCATAAACTGAACGACGCGCTGCATCAAACCGATATGATAAGCGATGTTTACTAAAACTGCGACAAATAAAATGGTGGGAATAATTTTAAAAAAGAAAATAAATCCGTTCGGGTTACCGAAAGTTTTATTAATAAGCGGCACATCTGCTAAAGGACCAAAAACAAATAGCGCACCTTTATCCGAAAAAGTTAAAACTTTTGTTACCAAATCGCCGATGTATTTAAACACTTGTTGTCCAAGCGGTACTTTTAAAATAAAAATCGCCAGCACTAATTGCATCAATAAACCTACCCCTACCGTTCGGTAGTTTATCGCTTTTCTGTTGTTCGATACCAAGTAAGCAATACCCAAAATCAATACAATTCCTAAAACACCAATCAATCTATCCATTATTAAATTTTTTTTACGAAATTTGCGCTTAGAAGTTATCGGTTATCGGTTATCGGTTATGGTTATCAGTTCAAATAATGCGCACTAATAAATATAACTGATAACCAATAACTGATAACCGATAACCGATAACTAAGAAAGCTCAAAGCTAAAAAAAACATCGGTATTCTAAAAATTTTTGTTTTCGGATTTATTTTATGACATCAAAACCTTTTATTGTAGGCATTACGGGTGGTTCGGGTAGCGGTAAAACAACTTTTATTCACCGCATTAGAGAACAATTCGGTATTGAGGAGATTTGCATTATTTCACAAGATGAATATTATCGTCCTATTGATGAACAACAAGCCGACGAAAACGGGATTGTAAATTTCGATTTACCGGAAAGTATTGACGATAAATTATTTTATCACGACATTCAAAAATTAATAGAAGGCAAAACGGTTGAAAAGTTAGAATATGTTTTCAATAATCCGGAGGCACCACG
>JAYTIA010000588.1:0-3410 GCA_043732145.1 Saprospiraceae bacterium | reverse complement strand
TTTTGATACTGCTTTTTTTTGAAGATTAATATTGTTTATTAACGCTTAATCAATACTTACAATTAACTTTTCTATCTTTGCCGTATACAATTATTGATCAGTGTTTATTGATTATTTGTCATTGATTAATTATTCAAAGAATAGTTGATCAACGACAAGTACTCAATAAACAATAACCAATAACACTAACCAATTAATTATGGATTTGCATTTTAGTTTACTCACCGAGTACGATATTTATTTGTTCCGCAGTGGAAAACATTTTAAACTTTACGAAAAATTCGGCGCACATATCGTCACGGATAATGGCGAAAGGGGTGTTTATTTCAGCGTTTGGGCACCGCATGCCAAAGATGTTTTTTTGATGGGCGATTTCAATGGTTGGGACAAAACGCAACACCGTATGTATCCGCGCATAGACAGCTCCGGCATTTGGGAAATTTGTTTGCCGAATATCGGACAAGGGAGTTTATACAAATATAGTATTCACACTAAGAAAGGCTACATTTTAGAAAAAACAGATCCGTTTGGTTTTCTTTGGGAAGTGCCGCCGCAAACAGCGAGTATTGTTTGGGATATGAATTATAAATGGCAAGATAAAAATTGGTTGGCGCAGAGAAAAAAGAAAGCGGATAAACTACAGCCGATGTCTGTTTATGAAGTACATTTCGGTTCGTGGCGCAGAAAATTAGAAGAAGGTAATCGCTCACTTACTTATAAAGAAGCCGAAGAACAACTTGTGCCGTATGTGAAAGAAATGGGTTTCACGCACATCGAGTTCATGCCGATAATGGAACACCCTTACGAACCGAGTTGGGGTTATCAAGTTCTCGGTTTTTTCGCACCTTCAAGTCGTTTCGGAACACCGCAAGATTTTATGTCGCTCGTTGATGCGTTTCACGAAAACAATATTGGCGTTATTCTCGATTGGGTGCCGAGTCATTTTCCAATGGATGCGCATGGTTTATATAATTTTGACGGCACAAATATTTATGAATATCCGGACCCGCGCAAAGGTTATCATCCGGATTGGAAATCGGCAATCTTTGATTATGGCAGACCGGAAGTGCGCTCGTTCTTAGGATCAAGTGCGTTTTTTTGGTTGGATAAATATCATGCCGACGGTTTGCGCGTAGATGCAGTCGCTTCAATGCTTTATCTTGATTACAGTAGAAAAGACGGCGAATGGTTGCGCAATCGTTTGGGCGGTAACGAACATTTGGAAGCAGTAGATTTTATTCGCATACTCAATGAAGCTATCGGTGTAGAATTTCCGGACACGATTACAATTGCCGAAGAATCAACGGCATGGTACGGTGTATCCAAACCGGTTTGGGAAGGCGGTCTCGGTTTCGGACAAAAATGGATGATGGGTTGGATGCACGATACACTCAGTTATTTTAAGCGTCCGACACTTTATCGCCCGTATCATCAGAATGAAATTACTTTTAGTTTGCAATACGCTTTTAGCGAAAATTTCATGCTCCCGTTAAGTCATGATGAAGTTGTATATGGTAAAGGGTCTTTACTAACGCGGATGCCCGGTGATGAAAGAGAAAAGTTTTATAATCTGCGTGCGATGTTGAGTTTTATGTACACGCATCCGGGAACGCGCCTTCTCTTCATGGGTTGCGAGTTCGGACAAGGTGGCGAATGGAATTTTAAAGAACAATTAGATTGGTGGTTGCTATTAGATTCACCGAATCACCTCGGCGTTCAAACGATGATAAAAGATTTGAACGCACTCACGGCAAAACACGGCGCGTTTTATGAAAAGACTTTCAGTCAAGAAGGTTTTGAATGGATTGCCGGTGACGATACCGAAAATAGTATTTTACTTTATGTGCGCAAAGGAAATCCGAAAACGCCGATGTTATTGGTGGCTTGTAATTTTTCATGGAAACCGCAATCCGGTTATGGTCTTGGTGTTCCGGTTGCCGGCACGTGGCGCGAAATTTATAATTCCGATGACGTGCGTTACAACGGTTCAGGTGCAATGAAAAACGGCAGTGTCGTTTCTACAAAAGGAGATATGCACGGCAAGAAAGATGTGATTCATATTGAAATTCCGGCGTTGTCGGTGGTTATTTTTGAGCATGGAAAGAAATTGAATAAGGTATAAGGTATAAGGTATAAGGATAATCTTACTAAAAATTGTTCCTTATACTTTATACCTTATACCTTATACTTTATTTTTAATCTTCGGTCTAATTATCAACCGCAAACCTTGATCGTAAGAAATATAACCCCACACCCAATTTAGAAAAACAAAAACTTTATTTTTTACTCCCATGAGCGAAGTGAGATGTACAAACATCCAAACGAACCACGCAAACACACCTTGAAAATGCCAAAACGGTAAATCCGCCACTGCTTTATTTCTGCCGATAGTAGCAAGAGAACCTAAATCTTTGTAGTGAAAAGCAGTCGGTGCTTTTCCGTTAAGTTCATTTTTAAAATTATTCGCTAAGTTTTTTGCCATCTGTATCGCCGTTTGCGCCACTTGCGGATGCCCGGTTTCTACAAATTTTCCTTCTTGCATAAAAGCAATATCGCCAATGGCAAAAATATTTTTCACGCCTTCTACCGCATGAAAGGCATTTGTTTTTACGCGCTTACCGCGCACAAAACTTTCCGGCGGTAAACCTTTCGCATCATTGCAAATAATACCTGCCGCCCAAATCAGTTTATGTGCCGCAATTTTATCGCCATTTTTAAAAATAACATTTTTACCGTCGTAATCCGTAACTGCATTACCGAAAAGTATTTTCACGCCCATTTCTTCTAAATATCTTTGCGCGGCGGCACTCGCATTTTCGCTCATCGTGTTCAATAAGCGCGTACCACTTTGCACCAAATAAATATCCATGCTGCGATAGTTCAATTCTTTATATTCTTTCGGTAAAACATTATTGCGCATTTCGGCGAGCGCACCGGATACTTCAACGCCGGTTGCTCCGCCGCCGACAACTACCACATCAAATAAATATTCCTGTTCGCTCACTTCATTTGTTAATAAAGCTTTTTCGTAATCGTCGAGAATCGCGTTGCGCAAGAAAAGAGCTTCCGAAACGCTTTTCATAGGTATTGCGTTTTCTTCGATATTTTTATTGCCGAAAAAATTAGTATCTGCACCGACGGCAATAACGAGATAATCGTATGTCAATTGTCCGATGTCGGTTTGAATATATTTTTCTTCAGAAAAAATTTCTTTGAGTTCTGCAACTCTGAATAAAACATTATCAGCTTTTTGAAAAACTTTCCGGAACGGAAAAACAATCGAACTCGGTTCCAATCCGCCCATCGCGACTTGATAAAACAGCGGTTGAAACTGAAAATAATTATTTTTATCCACTAACACGACTTGATATTTCGTATTGATAAGTTTCTGCGCAAGCGTTAAACCGGCA
>JAYTIA010000587.1:0-3412 GCA_043732145.1 Saprospiraceae bacterium | reverse complement strand
TGCATCTGAAAGATCACCGGCGCGGAAAAGCACACGCCGAAAAAAATTTGGAACTTTTCATCGAAAACAGTCAAGGTTGGTATAATTTCTTGAAATATTATTTTTTGCTGGCAATGCACACCGAAAATTATATCAACGCATCAGCTATTCTCTCAAAAGTGATGAGTTCGAGTAAATATAAAAACGCATCCAATGAAATAAAAGAACTGTGGGTAGTATTTGAAGTTTACCTGAATTATATTATTGAAATTTTCGGTACCGAAAATCCGATTTTACGTCGCCAAAATCGCCGTTCATTTAAAGTGAGCGGCTTTTTAGGAAATGCCATTATTTATCCTAAAGATTTACTTATCTATACAATTCACGCGCTGATTGCGCAAATTTTATTTTTTGTAGAACAACGCCAAATTCTTCGCGCTAGCGAAAACATCGAGCGTTTAAAGAATTATGCAAACCGCCAATTAGAAACCGATACTTCTTATCGCCTCATCAATTTTATTCGTTTGTTACAACAAGCCGGAAAAGCAGATTTTAAACTCGATAATTTTTCTAACACCGAAAAATATCTATCTCGTTTGCAAAGCACACCTTTTTATTATCGCGGATTAATTACAGAAGTAGAAATTATTCCTTATGAACAACTTTGGACAATTTTGTTGAAACGTTTGAAGTGAGCTTATTAGTCTGACAAAAATTCATACGAGGAATTAATCAAAAAACAAATCCTGTCAAAAAAACACGGTATGTCTGTCGAAATGTCGCAAAAAACTCGTTGGCACATTTAATGATAGAGAAATCACGTTGTGAATAGTAAATTACGCCGGTAATATCTTAGTTTTGCGCCTCAAACATAAAAATATAAGCGTAGAGACAGGTGTAACTTGTCTCTACGTAATTTTTAAATCAATTTTTTTAAATTTAATAACAAAAATCAATTGGACTATGAAGCCGATAAACGACAGAGTAGTTGTTAAGCCTGCACCGGCAGAAGAAAAAACTAAAGGTGGCATTATTATTCCGGACACTGCAAAAGAAAAACCGCAACGCGGTGAAGTCGTAGCAGTTGGACCGGGTAAAGAAGGTAAAGCACTGACAGTAAAAGCCGGAGACATTGTATTGTACGGAAAATATGCCGGACAAGAACTTTCTCACAACGGTCACGATTATTTAATCATGCGTGAAGACGATATTTTAGTCGTCTTAGATTAATTGACAATTGACAATTGACAATTGACAACGACAAAATATTATCGGCGTTTTCAATTTTCAATTGCCAATTTTCAATTGAATAAATTTCAATTTTCAATTTTCAATTAATTAAAAATTATTATGGCTAAGGAAATATCTTTTAACGCCGACGCAAGAGAACAACTCAAAGCCGGTATTGATGCATTAGCGGATGCAGTAAAAGTCACACTCGGACCAAAAGGTCGCAATGTGGTTATTCAAAAAAGTTTCGGTGCGCCTACTATTACTAAAGACGGTGTTACTGTAGCTAAAGAAATTGAATTGGCACACCCGATTCAAAATATGGGTGCGCAAATGGTGAAAGAAGTCGCTTCTAAAACCAATGACGCTGCCGGTGACGGTACAACAACAGCAACGGTTTTGGCACAAGCAATGATTCGTGCGGGTTTAAAAAACGTAGCTGCCGGTGCTAATCCGATGGATTTGAAACGCGGTATGGATAAAGCCGTTCGCAAAGTTGTTGACAATATCAAATCTCAAAGCGAGCAAATTAATAATGATTTTGATAAAATCAAACAAGTTGCTTCTATTTCTGCCAACAATGACGACGAAATCGGAACTTTAATTGCTGATGCCATGAAACGCGTTTCAACTGACGGTGTTATCACGGTGGAAGAAGCAAAAGGTACGGAAACGTATATGGATGTTGTTGATGGTATGCAATTCGACAGAGGTTATTTGTCTCCGTACTTCGTAACAAATGCGGACACGATGGTGACTGAATATGAACATCCTTTGGTTTTGATTTACGACAAGAAAATTAGCAATATGCAAGAAATGTTGCCGATTTTAGAAAAAGCACTGGGTACAGGTCGTCCGTTATTAATTATTGCAGAAGATGTTGACTCACAAGCGTTAGGAGTATTGGTGGTAAACCGTTTACGCGCCGGTTTAAAAGTAGTTGCAGTAAAAGCACCTGGTTTCGGCGATAGAAGAAAAGCGATGTTGGAAGATATTGCCATCTTGACAGGTGGAACAGTTATTAGTGAAGAACAAGGTTATAAATTAGAAAATGCCGATTTAACGCACTTAGGTACTTGTGAAAAAATTACGGTGGACAAAGATAATACGACAATCGTTAACGGCAGAGGTGACGGTGAAGGTATTAAAGCGCGTGTTAATCAAATTAAACAACAAATTGAAGCAACAACAAGTGATTACGATCGCGAAAAATTGCAAGAACGTTTGGCTAAATTAGCCGGCGGTGTTGCCGTTCTTTATGTTGGTGCTGCAACTGAAGTTGAAATGAAAGAGAAAAAAGATCGCGTTGACGACGCACTTCATGCAACACGCGCTGCTGTTGAAGAAGGTATCGTAACAGGTGGCGGTGTGGCTTTAATTCGTGCTATTTCTGCACTCACCAATATGAAAGGTGTGAACGACGACGAAACAACGGGTATTGACATTATTCGCAAGTCTCTTGAATCGCCACTGCGTATCATCGCCGAAAATGCCGGTGTAGAAGGTAGTGTTGTCTTAATGCGCGTAAAAAACGGCAAAGGCAGCTACGGTTTCAACGCACGTACAGATAAATACGAAGACTTAAAAGCATCGGGTGTTATTGATCCGGCAAAAGTAGCGCGTATCGCGTTAGAAAATGCTTCATCTATTTCCGGTATGGTTTTAACGACTGAATGTGTTATCAATGATAAAGCTGAAAAAGAATCCGGTCATTCACACGCTCCTGCGGGCGGTATGGGTGGCATGGGGGGAATGATGTAAAATTAATTAACAATTGACAGTTAATTATTAAAATTGCCGAAGCACTTAAGTGTGTTTCGGCTTTTTTAATTAATGAGTATAACCTATATTAATTGGGAAGGTTAAAAGTAAATTACAAAAAATGCTTTAACCAAAACACGTTTTGCAATGTTTAAATTTGTACTTTTGCACTTCTAAAATAAAAAAATTCATGAAAATTTTGTGGAAATATTTACAGCCTTTTAAATGGATGGTGGTGCTGACTATTTTTTTAGCCGCCATTAATACGGGCTTTTCATTGCTCGATCCTATTTTACTCGGAAAATTTGTGGCTTTGGCTACCGATCATCAAACGACTGAAGGTGGATTTTCTTGGTCGAAATATGCTTGGAGTTATGAACACATCATCCGGAAAGGCAAACCTTTTTTAGAACTCGGTGTGTTTTGGATTATTATTTTTTCA
>JAYTIA010000586.1:0-3430 GCA_043732145.1 Saprospiraceae bacterium | reverse complement strand
AAAAAACAATTTTTTCAGACTCACTACAAGCAGAGGTGTGGTGATTGAAGCACCTGTTATAACTATTGCAGGTGGCCTCGGAAGTTTTGAACCGCGCAAACCACCAATAGGAAATATTGCCGAATACGAAGATAAAGGCGTGGAATATATGGTACGCGATCCTGAAATGTATAAACACAAAGATATTGTAATTGCCGGCGGCGGTGATTCGGCATTAGATTGGACAATTTATTTGGTAGATATCGCAAAAAGTATCACTTTGATTCATAGAAGAAATGAATTTCGCGGTGCTTTGGACAGTGTTGAAAAAGTGATGCACTTACGCGATGCCGGTAAAATAAAAATCGTTACACAATCGGAAGTTGTCGGTTTGTCCGGGAAAAATCACTTATCGGAAGTCACGATTAAACATGATCTCGAAGGCATTAAGACTCAAAAAGCACATCATTTTATTCCGCTTTTCGGTTTATCGCCTAAACTCGGACCGATTGCCGATTGGCAATTGAATGTTGAAAAAAATGCGATTGAAGTTAATACTTTCGATTATTCGACAAACATTCCCGGCATTTTTGCCGTGGGTGATATCAATACGTATCCGGGTAAATTGAAATTAATTTTATGTGGTTTCCATGAAGGCACATTGGCGATGCAATCAGCTTTCAAAATCGTACATCCGGATAAAAAATTATCGTTTAAATATACCACTGTTACAGGTGTTGAGGGCATGTAAATTGATTTTAGACTTACTGATTTTAGTCGTAAGTCACTAAGTACACCGTCAATAAGTCAAATGTCAGTAAGTCCACCGATAAAATATGCAAAAAGAAAATATCACTATCACGGTTATTGACAGGCATCACCACAAACATCATTTAGAGGTGCCTTTAGATATACCTTTAACGGTAATGGAAGTTTGTAAAAGTTATGAATTGCCGGTGGAAGGCACTTGCGGCGGTATGGCATTGTGCGCAAGCTGTCATGTATATGTTGAAAGCCCGCATGAACTTTCCGGTATGAGTGATGATGAATTGGCAATGCTGGATCAAGTTTTTACAACAAAACCGAACAGTCGTTTAGGTTGTCAAATAAGAATTGATGAACACATTGACGGATTAATTGTGCGTTTGGCACCGGAACAAGTGTAACGATTTTGAATTTTGGATTTTAGATTTTTCCGGTAAGAAGTAAAATCTAAAATTTAAAATCCAAAATCTAAAATCTAAAATCTAAATGCTTATTGACGTTATTATCCCCGCTTACAACGAAGAAAAATCTATTGCTCATGTGTTAAACGAAATTCCGCGCGATTGGGTACGCGCAATTATCGTTTGCAACAACAATTCTAGTGATAAAACAGCAGAAGTGGCGCGAAAAAATGGTGCGACGGTCGTTGAACAACCTCTGAAAGGATATGGGAATGCGTGTTTAAAAGGTTTGGATTATATTGCACAAAAAGAAATCAAACCTGACATTATCGTTTTTTTGGATGGCGATTACTCCGATTATCCGGAAGAATTGCCTATGCTTGTGCAGCCGATTATTGACAACAAGTACGATGTCGTTATTGGTTCGCGTGCGCTCGGCAATCGTGCAGCAGGTTCAATGACACCGCAACAAATTTTCGGCAATTGGTTGGCGACGCGGCTTATAAAAGTAATTTTCGGTTATCGTTTTACGGATTTAGGTCCATTTCGCGCTATTCGTTATACTTCTTTTTTAGAATTAAAAATGATGGATAAAAATTACGGTTGGACGGTAGAGTTGCAAATCAAAGCTGCAAAACAAAAAATGCGGTGTATGGAAGTGCCGGTAAAATATCGTCAACGTATTGGTATATCAAAAGTGAGTGGAACTCTAAGTGGCACAATCGGTGCCGGTTATAAAATTTTATGGACGATTTTTAAGTATAGTTTTTTTAATTGACAATTGAATTTATTGAAACGTTTAAGTTTTAATTTTATACATAGCCCTTGAAAATTTTAAAATTTTTCAAAGGTTTTTAATAACACGACTATCTTTAATTGTCAACTGTAAACTGTCAACTGAAAGAAGGTATCGCATCAATTAATCGACGCGTATAATCACTTTGCGGATGATAATAAATGTCATCGGCGTTACCGAATTCTTCTATTTTGCCTTTATTCATTACAATCATGCGGTCGCTGATAAATTTAACGACGGATAAATCGTGTGAAATAAAAATACAAGTAAAACCAAATTTTTCGCGGAGTGACATCAATAAATTTAAAACTTGTGCTTGAACGGAAACATCTAATGCCGATACAGATTCATCACAAATAATAAACGAAGGATTAACGGACAAAGCGCGAGCTATACAAATTCTCTGACGTTGACCGCCGCTAAACTCGTGTGGATAACGGTTGAAATGTTCCGGCAGTAATCCGACGATTTCTAATAATTCTATTACTTTTTCTTTGCGTCCGGCATCATTGCTATAAATTTTATGCACTTGCATCGGTTCCATAATCGCAGAACCAATCGTCATGCGCGGATTGAGCGATGAGTAGGGGTCTTGAAAAACAATTTGAATATCTTTGCGCAATGCCTTTAGTTTTTCGGGCGAACCGTGAATTGATAACTCCAATAAATCTTCTCCTTTATAAATCACTTGACCGGATGTTACCGGAATTAATCCGAGAATTGCTCTGCCGAGTGTCGTTTTTCCGCAACCGGATTCGCCTACTAAACCCAAAGTTTCACCCGGATAAACATCAAAACTCACATCATCCACTGCTTTGACATACGATTTCGGTATGCCAAAAAAATTTCTTTTATTCGGATAATATACCTTTAAGTTGCGCACTTCCAGTACAGGCGTTTGATTTTGTAAAAAAGTTAAACGCTTTTTTGTTTGTTCTTCGGGTATGATGTAAGAAGTTTTTATTTCGGATGCCGAGCGCGTTTTTTCGGTAATCACGGTATTGCCGTCTGAATCAGTAGTTGTATCCATAAAATCAGAAACCACCGGCAAGTGACTTAATCGCAGATCAAGGGGCGGACGGCACGCCAATAAGCTTCTCGTGTAAGGATGTTGCGGATTTTTAAAAATATTTTCAACGGTGTTTTCTTCAACGATACTGCCTTTATACATCACTAAAACGCGGTCTGCAATTTCTGCTATCACACCTAAATCGTGCGTGATAAACACGATTGCCATACCATATTCTGCTTGTAATGCTTTCAATAATTCTAAAATAGATTTCTGTACCGTTACGTCTAATGCTGTTGTCGGTTCGTCGGCAATTAAAATTTTCGGATGACACGATAATGCCATCGCAATCATAATACGTTGTTTTTGTCCGCCGCTGAGTTGGTGCGGATAACTTGAGAAGGCGCGTTCAGTATCAGCTAATTTTACTTTTTCAAATAGTGATAAAGTTTGCTGCTTCGCCTCCGCTTTGCTCACGTT
>JAYTIA010000585.1:0-3430 GCA_043732145.1 Saprospiraceae bacterium | reverse complement strand
GACGACTATTGATGGCAAAAAACTTAAAAAAATGAGTCCTATTAACATTACCGGATTACTCACGATACTGAAAAAGAAAGAAGACAGTAAAATTCCAATTCCCAACCAAGGAGCCCAATTGGTAGTGGTGTAAAATTTTTTATCTGACAAATCATTCATAAAGTATTTTTTACGCGGACAAAGCTAAACAAAAAATTATGATTCACCTAGAAATTGCCACAACTCAAGAATTACCATTCAAATAAAAAAACGCGCAAAGAAATTTATTTTTCTTTGCGCGTTCCGTATTTCAAAAAAAATTTCAAAAAAAATTTCAAAATCTTTTTTATACTTTTCCAATCCTCGCACCTGAAGGAATAGTCGCATTTTTTTTCACGACGACAATGCCTTCGATGATGGAATAATTTTCATTGTCTTCACGCGGTAAATCACTGCTGCCTTTGATGATAACATCATCGCCGATGCGACAATTTTTATCTAAGATAGCTTGTTCTATGTGACAATTTTTACCGACACCGATATGGACTTTATCTTTTTTTAGTAACTCCTGTAAATGTTCGTAATAATCCGCGCCCATCATGTAAACATTTTTAAGCACAGATTTTTCTCCGACACGACTACGCACACCAATCAAACACCGCTCGATACTTTTTGAAAGTAAAATTGCACCTTCGGCAACAATCGAACGTTTGAGCGTTGTACCGTAAAATTTTGACGGTGGCAACATACGCGCTCTGGTGTAAGTCAATTTTTCAACATTATATAAATCGAATTTCGGAATTGGGTCTGTGAGTTCCAAATTAGCTTCAAAAAATGAGCGCACGTTTCCGATGTCCGTCCAATAACCGTCGTATTCATAACTTGCAACCGGTCTGCCGCCTGTAATAGTTGCCGGAATAATTTCTTTACCGAAATCCACGGCATCCGGATGTTCTTTCAATAAATCAATCAGTGTTTGGCGATTAAAAATATAAATGCCCATACTCGCCAAATAAATTTTCCCTTTTCTTTTATTTTCTTTCGACACCGGAGAAACCCAATTTGAGAGTATATCCGCTTTAGGTTTTTCCACAAAACTTTCAATCATCCCTTTATCGCCGACTTTCATGATGCCGAAATCTGTCGCGTCGCGAGCAATTACGGGAATAGTTGCAATGCTTAATTCTGCTCCTTTCGTGATATGGTCTTTCACCATTTCCAAAAAATCCATTTGATACAATTGATCGCCGGATAAAATTAAGATGTATTCGGCATCATGATTCAAAACGTGGTGCATAGATTGTCGCACCGCATCTGCAGTACCTTGAAACCAATGTGGATTGTCGGGCGTTTGTTCGGCAGCCAATACATCAACGAAACCGCGACTGAAATTGTCGAAGCTGTACGTGTTTTTTACGTGCTGATTGAGCGAAGCAGAGTTAAACTGCGTCAGAACAAAAATGCGACGAATACCGGCATGAATACAATTCGAAATCGGAATATCAATTAAACGATATTTTCCGGCAATCGGCACCGCCGGTTTCGAGCGGTCTTTTGTGAGCGGATACAAACGCGAACCTTGTCCGCCTCCTAGAATAACGCTCACCATCTTTATTGCTTTTTCCATGCTGTTGATTTATATTAGGTTGATTGTTCGTGTTGAAAAAATTTATTAGACTTGCTTTTCTATCGAACCGGAATGTCAGATAAAAACTTCACACAAAAAAAATAAAAAAAAATGAATAAACGACAAAAAATTAAAATTAAAAATTAAAAAAACTATGTGAGCTACGTCAACTATGCGCTTATGTGGTTTAAAAATTAAAAATCTAAAATCTCGCTCTAATCATCCGATCCTTCCCGCTCATGTCTTTTTTTAAAATGATGTCGAAAAAGTTTTTCCTCTCCAACATTTTTTTGACATCACCGGCATTAAAAGCATTGCACTCAAAATACAAATGACCGCCGACGTTTAAATGTGTTTGTGCAAAATAGGCAATGGTTTCGTAAAACAATAGAGGTTTCGAATCGTGTACAAATAAAGCTAAATGAGGTTCGTGATCCAGTACATTGGCGTCCATTATTTTTTTCTCCGCCTCGATAATGTACGGCGGGTTACTCACGATAATATCGAACTTCGATAATTTTTTTTGTTGAACAGGATCTAAAATATCTGTGCATGAAAAATCAATATCAATATTATGTCTGAAAGCATTTCGTCCGGCAGTAATTAAAGCAGATTCACTCACATCAATGGCAGATAATTTCAATTTCGGATTTTTCAAACCCAACACAATCGGAATACACCCGCTGCCGGTACCAATATCCAAACAAGAAATTTCTTTCTTGTTATTTTTTGTATCTTCCAAAATCCATTCAACTAATTCCTCCGTTTCCGGTCTCGGAATCAGCACGGTATTATTTACTTTTAGTTTGATGCCGTAAAACCAAGCGAAGCCCACAACATACTGTACCGGAATGCCTTCCAAAAGTTTTTCTTTAACGGTATTATATTGAGATTCTAAAAGAACATCCATTGTCGAATCATTTAAAGAAAGCGATAAACCGTTCAATAAATAATCTTCAAAAACATAACGAGAAATACCGCGTGCTTCCGAAGTATCGTACAGTTGTGTCATCAATGTTTTAAGTTCTTGCTGAGCTTCTTTAATAGTCATTCGTTAAAACTTTTTTGTTGAAAATACGCCCTAATAATTTCCGTAGCCCCTTTATTTCCGTCAATAAATTTCGATACAACCGTACGTGTTTTTTCATAAACCCTTTCATCATTTAAATTACTCAAACAATTTTGTAATTGTAAAGTATCGGCAATACTAAACGCCCCGCCGTTTAAAACCAAATTACGGGCCTCCGGAAATTTTTTATATTTTGTACCGAAAATAATCGGTAAACCGAATACTGCCGGCTCGAGTGTATTGTGAATACCGCTACCGAAACCGCCGCCGATATATGCAACTGTTCCGTAACGATACATGGAAGAAAGTAAACCAATGCGGTCAATAATGAGAACACGCGGTAGGGTAGTGGTGGCGGAAAGTTTTTCTAACTCGGAATAAGTAATAGCCGATATGCCAAAAGTTTTTTGCAGCGATTGAATACGTTCCGGACTGACATCGTGCGGTACAATGATGTATTGCCAATCCGAAAAATTATTTTCCGGTATCAAAGGTGTAATTACCCGTTCATCTTCTTGCCAAGTACTGCCGGCGATAAAAGTTTTTTTACTTTGAGTGAAGCGTTCAATTAAAGGTAAAGTTTTATTTTCCGATTTTATTTTCAAAACGCGATCAACTCGTGTATCACCGGTGACAGTGACATTAGTGAAACCGTGTTGTTTTAAAATTTTTTCTGTTTCAATCGTTTGCGCAAAAAAATGCGTAAAGCAAGGCAGTATTTTTCTTAGATAAATACCGTACAAAGAAGTGAATTG
>JAYTIA010000584.1:0-8957 GCA_043732145.1 Saprospiraceae bacterium | reverse complement strand
CTCTAAAAAATTCGATTATTCGCATTATGGCGCGGTTGAAACCGAAACGCATCGTTATTGTTTCGAGTGCGCCGCAAATTCGCTATCCGGATTGTTACGGTATTGATATGTCGAAAATGGGTGAGTTTGTAGCATTTCAAGCATTGGTGAAATTGCTTAAAGAAAATGATTTGGAATACAAACTCGAAGAAGTTTACGACAAAGCAAAAGCGATGGAAATTTTGCCTAAAGAAGAGCAGCGCAACTTGGTGAAAGAACTTTACGACTTATTCGATGACGATACCATTTCAAATAAAATTGCGGAAATTGTCAGACCCAACGACTTGGATATTCCGGTGGATGTAATTTATCAAACGATTGAAAGCGTACATAAATCTTGTCCGCAAAATCTCGGCGATTGGTATTTTAGCGGCAATTTTCCGACACCGGGCGGTAATCGCGTTGTCAATCGTGCGTTTATTAATTACATGGAAAATAAAAATGTGAGAGCGTATTGATTGAGATTTTAGATTTTAGATTTTATCAAAATAAAAAAAACGCGCAAATGGAATTATTTTCTTTGCGCGTTTTTTTATTTTTTTTTGAAAAAAATAATTTCCGGTTTTGATTAACTTTACACCAAATGTAAAAACAATTTCGCTGTTAGTAAAAAAATAAATGTATAGTCCGATATAACAAAAAAGTATTCACATCTTCCGACTGTAATTATGATCCACACTTGTAAAAACTGCGAGCATAAATTCTCAGGTAAGTATTGTAATTTTTGCGGACAACCTCCAAATACCAGTCGGTTAACCATTCATTACGTTTGGCATGATTTACAATCCAATTTCATTTATTTCGAAAAAGGTATTTTATTCACACTTCGACAATTATTTACGCGACCCGGTTATGCTATCCGTGATTTTATTAACGGTAAACGGGTACAACACATAAAACCATTTAGTTTTTTATTATTGATGGCGGGTATTTACGGTTTTTTATATCATTATTTAGGCATTAATTATATCTCTTTAATCGGGAGCAACAAATCGTATGCGTTTTTGGATACCGATAAGGCAAACAATTGGCTCGGAGAAAATTATGCTGTTGCACAACTGATTTATTTACCGATTCGATCTTTAGTTTCTTGGTTTGTTTTCAAAAAGTTTAAATATAATTATATCGAACACCTGGTTTTAAATGCTTTTCTATTCGGGCAGCGGATATTTTTAGGTGTCTTATTATTTCCGGTATTATCCGCTTTCAACGGTACACCGAAAATAATCATACCAATCATTATTAAATCCTTGATTGATATTATCGTCGTTGTTTGGGCATATGGTCAAATTTTTAACGAAGAAAAGAAGTTAAATATAGTTTTTAAAATCCTACTAACGTACTTAGTGTTTTTTCTGATTTCAAGCATTTTAATTAGCTTAACAGTATCTTTTTACGATGTTGTTACAGGAGTTTTAGAAACAAGATCAAAAATTGGGCATTGAAAAATAATTTTTACTTAAAATTACAAAACTTTTTGTTTTTATTTATAATTAGTCTTTGTTTCTTGCAGTCGAAATTTATTTTAAGGCTTTAAAATAGAAACGAAAACAACAAATTATGAGTAAAAACTTAAAACAAAAACGAAATTCATCTAAACGTCAAACCAATCAGTACGATAAAATTTTT
The DNA here is from genome assembly GCA_043732145.1 of Saprospiraceae bacterium. GTDB lineage: Bacteria > Bacteroidota > Bacteroidia > Chitinophagales > Saprospiraceae > JAAFJT01. The sequence continues at coordinate 7,289 of JAYTIA010000584.1, read as the reverse complement.
AGAGAAAACGTAGAAGCTGTTTTGCCTTTATTAATAGAAAAAGTATTGGGTATAGTGGCTGTGCAATCAGAGGAAATACCGGATGATATACAGAGAACGGTTGAACGCCGTTCGGATGTTTTAAAAATTATTACAGACAATAAAGGTAGACGTTTTATTTTACACATCGAGATTCAAACTGCCGACGATTTAAATATGGATGCACGTATGTTGGAATATTACGGGCTTCTATATCGAATTTATCGTTTACCCATCAAACAATATGTGATTTATCTTGGTGAGCCTGAAACCCAAATGGTATATTCAATAAATGATGAAGACAGGCTGCATTATAATTATAAACTCATTTCTTTTAAAGATATTGATTACCGTTTTTTTACCGAATCAGACCAACCCGAGATAATTGTTTTTGCTATTCTGGCAAATCAAAACCTATCAGGAAACGAGAAAGTAGTTGATGAAATCGTCAACAAAATTAAAAAAACGACTAAAGGCGAATTAGACCAACGAAAATTTTTTGAACAATTGCGAATTATCGTAGGTTTACGTAACTTTGGTGAAATTTTAGAAACTATGCTAAGTAATTTATCTATTCACTTCGACGAGACAAAAGATCACTTCTACAGAAAAGGATCAGAGAAGGGCTTCGAGAAAGGTATCGAGAAAGGTATCGAGAAAGGTGCTGAAATTGAACGCATTAAACAAAGAAAAGAGTTGGAGCAAAAAGTAATAGAAGCACACCAAAAAGGTTATTCTATTGAGCTTATTGCGGATATTTTCAAACTAAATAAAACTGAAATTCGAGAAATTATTGATCAGTCTGTAATCTAAAACTGTTTCAATTAAAATCTTTTTCCGGTTTATGTACACAAAAGAAGAACAAATCCGTCTGTTTGAAGAATCAAAGAAATTACTGAATGAGGATTTTAGCTCCCGGTCTTCTAAAGAAGAAATTGATAGCTTTAAGTTGATAGTTGATAGCCTCAGAGAAGTATTGCACTACAACGAGTGGTTATATTATGTGCAAGACGATCCGCAAATCAGCGATTATGAATACGATGTGCTGTTCAAAAAATTAGAAGCCATTGAACACAAGTTTCCGGAATTAATCACGCCGGATTCGCCGACACAACGGGTGGGTGGTGAAGTTTCGGAAGGTGCGCAAGCCGTCCGGCATTTAATTCCGATGTTGTCGTTGGAAAATTCGTACAACGCTGAAGATTTACTTGATTTTGATAAAAGCGTAAAAAAATTAGCCGATTTTCCGGAAGATACTGAAGTCGAATACGTTGTTGAACCAAAATTTGATGGCGGTACAATTGTTTTGGTGTATGAAAACGATGTTTTAGTACGCGCTTCAACACGCGGTAACGGAACAATCGGCGAGGATATGACGCACAATGCAAAAGTTATCCGCAGTATTCCCTTAAAAGCCGGTTTTTCAAAACGCGGTATTTTGCGCGTCGAATTGCGCGGCGAAGCTCTGATTAAAAAAGATACTTTCGATAAAATAAATAAGAAACGCACAGCGGAAGGTTTACAAGTTTTCGCCAATCCGCGCAATGCGGCAACAGGTGGTTTGCGCACAAAAGATGCAAAAGAAACGGCGGCACGCGGTATCGAAGCATTCGTATATCAAATGGGTTTTGCGGAAAAAAAAGATGGCGGTAATGCACTCCTCACGTTCAAAAATCACCATGAAATTATTGAGTTTTTGGGTTCACTTGGTTTTAAAATTCCTGAATTGGACGATGGACACCGGACGATAGACTCCGGAAAAACTAATCGTCCATCGTCAGTTGTCCATCGTCCATCATCCATTTGTAAAAATATAAATGAAGTCATAGATTTTTGTAACGCTTGGCAAGAAAAACGCGACAGTTACGATTATGAAATTGACGGAATGGTAGTCAAAGTTAACGATTTACAAACGCAATCGGCTTGCGGCAGTACCAGTCATCATCCGCGTTGGGCGGTGGCGTTTAAATTTAAAGCGAAACAAGCGACAACGCAATTATTGAACGTTGAATTTCAAGTCGGAAAAATTGGGACGATTACGCCGGTGGCAAAATTAAATCCGGTGCAATTAGCGGGCGTGACGGTTTCGTCGGTATCGTTGCACAATGAAGATTTCATCAACTCAAAAGATATTCGTATCGGCGACTTTGTTTTAGTTGAACGCTCCGGCGATGTGATTCCGTATATCGTAAAATCGCTTTCGGAATTGCGCAAAGGCGATGAAGTGCCGATAAAGTATCCCGAATTTTGTCCGTTTGAGATGAGTCGGTTCCCTTCAATGCACCCGACTAACCGACTCGTAAGAAAAGAAGGCGAAGCCGCTTGGCGTTGCGAAAATTGTATTTGCGGACGACAAGATTTTGGAAAATACGTTTACCACGTATCCAAAGATGCGATGGATATTGAAGGTTTGTCCGGTGCTACGATTGAACGATTTGTAAGCATGGGTTGGATAAATTCTTTCGCCGATTTTTATCGTTTAGATTACGAAAAAGTATCTCAACTCGAAGGTTTTGGTAAACGCTCGGCAGAAAATTTGAAAAACGGGATTGAAAAAGCGAAAAAAAATTCAATTCAACGTGTTCTCAATAGTTTAAGCGTGCATCATTTGGGCAGACGAGCATCCAAACTCATTGCAGCGGAAGTAGATTATATTTTAGATTTACAAAATTACGACGTAGAAAAACTGACCGCAATAAAAGAAATCGGTCCCGTTTTAGCACAAAACATTGTTGATTATTTTTCTAATAAAAAAAATATTGCTGTTCTTCAAGATATGGAATCACTCGGCGTAAATATGCACGCGACGGAGGAAGATAAAAAATCGGCTGCTGCAACTTCCGGTGTTCTACTCGGCAAAACAATTTTATTTACCGGCGCACTCATGCAATTCACCCGTGAATCGGCAGAAAAATTAGCGGCAGAAAACGGTGCAACGATTGCAAGCGGTGTTTCAAAAAATCTCAACATTTTAGTCGTGGGCGAAAAAGCCGGATCTAAATTGACAAAAGCCCAAGCGATAAAAACAATTCAGATTTTAACGGAGCAAGAGTTCGTGGACTTGGTTAAATAATTTTCGATTGTAATTTCGCGTTCCTAAGAATTGCCGTAACAAAAAGTCGCGTAAGAAAAATAAATTTTCTTACGCGACTTTTTTGAATCAACGTTGGTTAAGAAAATCTATAAAATTTACAAAAACGGAACGAGATTTGCATTCTAAATCACAACTTATTAATGTACCCTTAAATAAAGTTTCACGAAAAATTCTCCCCTGTGAAAATTTAAGGAATGAGAAAGAAATAATTAAACCTACCGTAAGAACTTATTTCTTTCTCATTTCTAAGGTACCCTTCATGCGCAATCATTACCATTTAAAATTAAATCCTATGTCTAATTATGCACTTGTGGTCATAAAAAAAACCCTATCGGTGCTGCTCTTTCTCATTACTGCCATGAATATAATGGCTCAAACCGATTCGAAAATTGGTACGACACCCGGTGCAAAAACACCTTCAGCTGTTTTTGAAGTAGAATCAACGACTAAAGGTTTTTTAATGCCAAGGTTAACGGCAGTACAGATGAACGCTATTTCATCACCTGCAACCGGTTTGATGATTTTTAATACGACCGATTCTTGTGTTTATTTATATCGCGGAAGCATCGGCGGTTGGAACAGTACGTGTGCGTTAGCCTCTGCTTCTGCTTGGAGTATTTTGGGAAACACCGGTACAGTTGACGGCACGAATTTTATCGGCACTACCGACAACATACCTTTTAATTTTAAAGTCAATAACCAAAAAGCCGGCAGAATCGGCATTAACGGTGAAACATTTTTGGGTTATCAAGCCGGCAAAGTTAATACCGGTGCAAATAATACGTTTACGGGGTATCAATCCGGTCTTGTCAATACGACCGGTTCCAGCAATGTAGGAGTAGGTACTTTCGCGCTTGATCAAAACACAACTGCATGGAGCAACACAGCCGTGGGCTTTAAATCCATGTATTCAAATACAACTGCAAGTGGTAATACTGCGGTTGGCGACAGTGCGCTTTTTTTAAATACAATCGGCGCGAATAATACCACTTTAGGTTATCAGGCAGGCAGCAGCATCACAACGGGTTCTAATAATATTGTCATTGGTAATGCCGCGCAAGTTCCGACAGCAACAGCAAGTAATCAATTAAGTATCGGCAACTGGATTTATGGTGTCAATGGTTCAATCGGTATCGCTACAAATTCGCCTAATGCGACCTTAGATGTTTCAGGTTCGACCGGTTTTGCCATTACAACCACCACCACTAATTTGACACTTGATGCAACACATCACACAGTCATTGTTCCAAGTGGTACACCGATTATTACATTTCCTGCTGCAAGTACTTGTGCGCGTCGTGTATATGTCATCGTTAATCAAAGTGGGACGATAACATCGAGTAGCTATATCAGATTCGATGGCAACACCGTTTCTACAATCGGCTCTCATGTCAGTATAACTGTTCAATCAGATGGTACGAATTGGTATGCAACTAATTAGAGATTTTGGATTTCGGATTTTGCATTTAAAATAAAAATGCGCAAAGAAATCCCTATTTCTTTGCGCATTTTTTCGGTGATGTCGAGGAAAAATTCTAACGTTTCTTTTTGTAAAATGATATTATTTAAGTTTAAAGTTTTAGTTTTTAAGTGCCAAGCAAATTAAAAATAGCGATTTCCGCTCTTGCACCCAAACGCACCGGCAAAATACTTGTACCGATACCTTTTGAAACATACATTTTAATCGAATTATTGTCGTACCAACCGCGTACATAACCGGCACTGCCGGGTGGCAAAAAAGGCGCGAAACCGAAAAAATTAATTTGTCCGCCGTGCGTATGACCTGATAAAATAAAATCAACGGGTGTGGTATTTAAGTTTATTTTTTGAACGATTTCGTCGCTGTATTTGGGACAATGGTTCAAAACGATGTGATAATCGCTTTTCGCATAATTTTTTAACGCCACTTCAATATCCGGTTTGCTGCCTAAAAAATCATCAACGCCGGTTATTGAAATGGTTTTGTTTTGAAAACTAAATTGCCGTGTTTGATTAATGAGTAGGGTACAATTGTTTTCTGAATAAATTTTTTCTAACGCCGCAAAGTTAACTTTACCCCAATATTCCCAATTGCCGAGTATCGCTACTTTTTTTAAGTTTTTGTCAATAAGTTTTAAAAAATCGGAAAGTAAATCGAGGTTATCGGCTTTGTCAATCACATCACCGGTAATTAAAATTAAATCGGGTTGGATTTTATTTATTTTGTTGATAAGTTGAGTAATAGGATAATTTATTTTTCGAAGATGCAAATCGGAAATCTGAACGAGTTTTATGTTTTGAGTTGTACGCGTTGCACCTGTCAAAAAAAATTCTTTCGTTTCAATAAAAAATTTTTCAAACCAAAGACCGTCCGATAAGACAATTAAAGGTGAAATTAAAAGTGTTGTTTTAAGAAATTTTCTGCGAGAAAGCATAAAATAGTTGTTGATAATTTTTACAATTTAAGGAATGAGAAACAAATAAAATGAAACATTTTCCGCGTTAAGGTAGTAAATTAAAAATTCAATTTTAGAATTTACTACCTTAATTGTATCTTTGTGTATGATACAGCGTAAAATTACAGAAAAAATTCTTGAAGATGCTCAATACTTTCCGGTTTTGAGCATTGTCGGTCCGCGTCAAGTCGGTAAAACTACTTTGGCAAAAACATTGGCACCGCTATTAAAAAAAGAAACCGTTTATTTCGATTTAGAACTCTCAGAAGATGCCAATTTATTGGAGCAACCCACGCGCTATTTTCAACAAAATGCTGATAAATGTATCATCATTGATGAAATTCAACGCGCACCGGCATTATTTGCTTTACTACGCGCCATAATTGATCAGAAGCGCGAACCGTCGCGTTTTATTTTATTGGGTTCGGCTTCGCCGTGGTTGTTGCGCGAATCGTCGGAAACATTAGCCGGCAGAATTGCTTATACCGAACTGATGCCGTTTGCACTCAACGAATTGCCCGATGAAATTAATTTGCAAACGCATTGGTTTCGCGGCGGATTTCCGGATGCACTTTTGGCACCGACCGATGCTTTTTGTAGTCGTTGGTTAGAAAGTCTCATTAAAACTTTTATCGAACGCGATGTGCGTTTGTTGGGTTATGAATTAGCACCCGCAGCTCTCATTCGTCTAATAACGGTGCTAACTTCTGTTCACGGAAATTTATTAAATATTGCCGATTTGTCGCGTACACTCGGCATTTCTCAACCCACCGTCAAAAATTATTTGGATATTCTCGAAGGTGCGTTTTTGATTACGCGTTTGCAACCTTATTCGACAAACACGACCAAACGATTAGTGAGATCACCTAAATTATATATCCGCGATTCCGGCATTCTACATCGGCTTTCAAACATAAATTCAAATGAAACGCTGTTGAATAATATTTTAGCGGGTGCTTCGTGGGAAGGTTATGTAATTGAACAAATTCGCCGCGCCACTTTTAATCGTTGGGAGTATTATTTTTACAGAACACAAAAAGGTGCCGAAACAGATTTATTGCTCATCGCTCCGAACGGAAAAAAAATAATTGTTGAAATTAAATTGAGTAATAGTCCGACTTTATCGCGCGGTTTTTATGAAGTGAAAGAAGACATTCAACCCGATTTATTTTACGTGATAACGCCCGACAGCAAAAACTATCAACGCGACGACGGTTTGCATATTCTGCCGCTCATTGATTTTTTGAATGTGGAGGTTTTGAAAATTTATAATGAGTAGTTGTAGCACCGGTACAAACATAAACTAAAATTTTTAAGTACTTTCGGTACTGCATTCGGCGTTATGTCAAAATATACCGATATTAAATTTTTATTTTAAATTCTAAAAAAACATCAAAAATGATAAAAATCGCACTCGTTACAGGAGGCTCAAAAGGTATCGGCTATGGCATTGCTGAAGTTTTGATCAAGCATGGTATCAAAGTTGCCATCACAAGTCGCACACAAGACGGTGCAGACGAAGCCGCCGCCGCGTTAAATAAAATAAAAGCGGGTTATGCTTTAGGTATCGTGTCTGATGTCCGCGATTTTACTTCGCAACAAAATGCAGTAGCTCAAGTCATTACAACTTGGGAAAGGTTGGATTATTTTATTGCCAACGCGGGTGTCGGACATTTTGCACCTATACAATCGCTTTCGGTTGAAGAATGGCACGAAACGATTGACATCAACTTAACCGGCGT
>JAYTIA010000583.1:0-3436 GCA_043732145.1 Saprospiraceae bacterium | reverse complement strand
ATTTCGCCGCAATTTTTGCAATCGGATATCCGGTAGCTTTCGATGCCAAAGCCGAAGAACGACTCACACGCGGATTAATTTCAACCGCAATCAGTTTTTCTGTTGCCGGATCGAGTGCGAATTGTACATTACATCCGCCGGAAAAATTTCCGAGAGAGCGCATCATTTTTATAGCGTTGCTCCGCATAGTTTGAAACGCTGTATCCGAAAGCGTCATTGCCGGTGCAACTGTAATCGAATCTCCGGTATGAATGCCCATCGGATCGAGATTTTCGACGGTACAAATAATCACGACATTATCATTCGCATCGCGCAAAAGTTCTAATTCATATTCTTTCCAACCCAAAACTGCTTTTTCAACCAACACTTCATGCGTCGGTGAAGCATCGAGACCGCGTTTGAGTGCGTCGGCAAATTCAGATTCTTGATGCACAAATCCTCCACCCGTTCCACCTAAAGTAAAACTCGGACGAATAACAAGTGGGAAGCCGATTTTTTGCGCGGCTTCATAACCTTCGAGAAAAGAATTAGCAATAAGAGAAGGAGCGACATCCATCCCAATCTCAATCATCAAATTTTTGAACAATTCTCTGTTTTCGGTCAATTCAATCGCGTGAACATCCACCCCAATCATGCGACAATTGTATTTTTGCCACACACCCATCTTATCTGCTTCAATTGCCAAGTTCAACGCCGTTTGTCCGCCCATTGTAGGCAGTACAGCATCAATTTGGTGTTTTTCTAAAATTTGTATAATAGATTCAACCGTCAATGGCAAAAGATAAATGTAGTCGGCAGTGACCGGATCGGTCATAATAGTTGCCGGATTAGAATTGATTAGAATAACTTCAATGCCTTCTTCGCGCAAACTGCGGGCGGCTTGGGTTCCCGAATAATCAAACTCACAGGCTTGTCCTATGATAATAGGTCCGCTGCCAATGATGAGAACGGAACGAATGGAAATGTCTTTCGGCATAGATGCGATTAAAAAATTAAGTGGTTTTTAAATCGCGTGCAAAGGTACAACGATAGAAGCGGTAGAATGAATGGTTTGCTATTTTTTTCGCCGGAATAATTGTTTTTGTATTAAAACGCAAAAAATCAAAAAGTTTATATGCAATCAATATTTCTTAATTTATTAAAAGTCAATTACTTAGGTTTTTCATGACAAATATTATGTTTTCATTTACATTTTTTTCATATAAAATTTGTGACGGAGCAATAAAGTTTCGTCTAAATGCTGTATATTTATGTTTAAAATCAATTCTATTTATACTTAAACTTATTTTTTTAATGCTAAAACTTTCAAGTAAATGAAAAAATTACTCTTATTAAGTGCAATCACGCTACTTTCTGTTGGCGGTTTCGCTCAAACAGACAACGGTTGGGGTGTTTCTTTTCGTGTTAAAAACTACGATAACCTTTTCAACGGAACTTCTGCTCCTAACTCAAGTATCGTTCAAGGTGCAGAAATCGGTATTTTAAGAAGATTAGCTCCTTGGGCTGATTTGCACGTTCCGGTTTCTTTAGGTACGTTGGCACATTACGATGATAAAAATAACTTAAATGCTAACACCGGTGTTTGGGGTGTTCATGCTTTATTAAATGTACAACCTGACGTGAAATGGCCTGTTGTACCGTATCTTTTTGGCGGTATCGGCGGACAAGAAATAAAAGGCTCATGGGATTTAGGTATTCCTTTCGGTGGCGGTATCAATGTGCGCCTCGGAGATAATGCAGCGTTTAACGTGTCAACCGGTATGCGTAAATCTTTTACGAATGACCGCAGCAGTTGGCAAAATAGTGTCGGTCTTATTTTCGGTTTGCCTTACGGCGGCGGTTCAGATAACACCATGAGTATGACACCAATGGTAACACCGATTGATGGTGCCGCAGCTGCAGCTGCAAAAGTAAAAGCTGATGCAGAAGCAGCAGCAATGAAAATAAAAATGGATGCAGATGAAGCAGCAAGGAAAGTAAAAATGGATGCAGAAGCGTCAGCTGAGAAAACAAGAATGGAAGCCGAACAAGTGGCAGCTAATGCACGTATGGCAGAGGCAGCGGCACGTGAACAAATTGCAGTAGCGAAAGCGAAAGCGGATGCAGAAGCCGCAGCGATGAAAGCGAAAGCAGACGCGGAAGCAGCAGCAAAAGCTAAAGTTGTAGAGGCTAAAAAAGAAGAAGTCAGAAAAGTAATGAGTTATGCGATGCAAGGTGTTCAGTTTCAAACAGGTAGTGCTGTTCTGACTTCAACGTCTTTCACGCACTTAGATAATGTTTATCGCATCTTGGCAGATAATCCGGAAGTCAATATTGCTATCAGTGGTCACACAGATGCGACAGGTAATGAAGCATCAAATCTTAAATTATCTGCGGCACGTGCTAAAGCGTGTTTCGATTATTTAGTTTCAAAAGGTATTGCTGCCGGTCGTTTAACGCATATCGGGCATGGTTCTTCTCAACCCAAAGGAAGTAACAGCACGGATGCCGGTCGTAAAGCGAATCGTCGTGTTGAGTTCGTTCAGTTTTAAATCTCGTAATTTATTAATAGGTTAATTAATAAAATAAAAAAAACGTGCAGAGTTTGAAAGCTCTTGCGCGTTTTTTTTTATTTTTTTGAGCCTGAACTGGCAGACTTTATGTCGTTTGTAATAGGTAAAAAATAAGTTAGTGTGGTTTTTAAAATTTACTTTGCAAAGCCAAGTATTTCTAAAAAATAATTTGTACACTTTTTTATTTACCGTTATTTATCAATTTTCTATAAAATCGCTTACAGAAATTCAATCCGCGCAACAGCACCGTAAAATTGTAAATGCAAATAACATTCTACTTTGCGCGTTTCGAGATTGTTTTGCAAAATCTGGCGCGACATAAACAACGTGAGTGTATGACGGTTCGCAAATTCTTGAATAGGTTTTACACTACTGCATTCCGAATCGGAAATAATAAATGCCGCGGTTTCATTAGGTAAAAGAATTAGTGCATCAAGTGTTGCTTGAAACAAACGGTTTTTTACGTGTGTTTGTACGGGAAAATGAGTTATTAGCTTTGAGCTTTGAGCTTTAAGTTCTGAGCTACCTGTATGTGAAAGCTCATTGCTCATAGCTGAACGTTCATTGCTAAGCTCAAAATGTCTTTCCAAAAATTTTAAATATAAATTGGCGTGTTGTGCGATTTGTTTTAAATCTAATTTTTCTTCTTTGATACCAAAGCGTTTTGCAATTGTTTTAATGCTCTGAATATTTGAAATCGGTGTTTGACAAGATAAATTTTGCGCCACATAATTATCCAAAATCTCTGCCATGATTTGTGCCGGAACGGTTTCGTCGAAATGCAGAGGATCGTTGTAATTATAAATATGCTTCACAACAGCGTGTGGCGGATTCGACATCAATGCAATCAAATTGTCGCGCAGATTATCTATTTTATAAGTAGC
>JAYTIA010000582.1:0-3438 GCA_043732145.1 Saprospiraceae bacterium | reverse complement strand
TACCATTTCCTTCATTGCCGATGACAATGATACCGTTTTGCAAGTCATTTTTTATTTCAAAAATATTATCACCATCCAGAACTGCACCGTAAACCCGATAATTCGGCAATTCTTTTTGTAAATCGGCAAAATTAATTTCGCAAGTCGGCACACGCAAAAATGCACCCATACACGATTGAATCACTTTCTGATTCCAAACATCCACGCAAGTATCGGAACAATAGAGTGACGAAATGCCGAACCAATCTGCAATACGCCAAATTGTTCCCATATTGCCGGGGTCTTGAATACCGTCAAGGTAGAGAACGAAATTGGGTTTTCGATTTTCGATTGCTGATTTTAGATCTTCATGTCGATAATCTAAAATCGGCAATCGAAAATCCAAAGTTGTTTCTAATACCATTAAAACTTTATTCGGTGTTGTCAAGCCGGAAATTTGTTTGAGTTCGTTTTCCGTAACTTCAATTACTTTTTTTTCGTGAGATTTAAGTACGCGGCGGTTTTTTTCTAACCAATCAGCAGCTGCAAAAATATAAACAACCGGAAAATGCAGAGCCGATAAAACTTCTTCCGACATTTTTTCACCCTCTACGATGAATTGATTGTATTTTTGTCGAAATTTTTTTTGCCGCAGTGCGACGACGTGTTGTATATTGGATTTTGAAATCAATTAAGGATTAAGGATTAAGGATTAAAAATTACTTTAAAAGCTCTTTTTATCTATGTGAACTATATGGTTTAAGAATTACTAAAGAAAAAAATAATGCACCTATCGCCCTCTAACTATTTTAGAAAAAAATTTAACCTTGAAGCTGTCATTGCGCTCACGAGAGTCATAATCCATCATTTATCATTTATCATTCTACCTCTGCTGCTTTTATCATCTTGCAACGTCAATCGATTTTTGAAAAATGATGAGTATATCGTCAGTTCCAACAAAATTACGATTCAAAACTTCAAAAACAAACGCGAGAAACAAACGCTTGAAAAAAATCTGCCGTTGCTTTATCGGCAAAAAGAATTACCGACATTTATTGTCGGACCAAGTAAAATCGGTGCGTGGAATTATTTCAAAACACAAGAGCAATTAAAAATAAAACCAAAAGCAAAATGGTTCAATCGCTCGTTAGCAAAAGTACCGACTTTCTATGAAAAAAATGCGACGGATTTGACGGTGCAAAATATGCGAAAATATTTGACAAATGCAGGTTACAGATACAACAATGTGTATTTTGAAAAAAATTTTCACGGGCGCGATAAAGGTTTAGCGGATATTACTTACATTGTCAAGCCCGGTGTTTTATACGTTTATGATACTGTTCGCTTCTTCTGTGCAGATACTGCTTACCAAAAAATATTGGACAGTACACGACATGAAAGTCTTTTGTATCGCGGTCAACCGGTACGTTCAAGTATTTATGACGCAGAAAAATCGCGCCTCACGCAGGTTTTTAACAATTTGGGCTATGCACGCTTCAATCCGAATTTTATTCAACAACTTGATTCAGACACCGCCACTATTGCTTTTGATGCGCAAGGAAATCGTTTAATAAATGCTACTTTAACGATTCAGTTACCGCCGGATAAATCGCAGACGCAGCAATTTATTGTCGGAGATATTACAGTGTTTCCCAATTATGATGTACTCAAAGGAGAAACAATTCTACATGACTCTATCATAGATAATAAAGTTTTTTTTACTTATGACGGTAATTTGGGTTTGAATGCGCCTACTTTGGCGCGTGTAATTCCGTTAAAATCTTTTGGTTTATATCGGCAAAAAACCGGCGATGATATTTTTAAAAAGATTTCAAGTTTGGGTTTATACAAATTCATCAGCATAAAACCTTTAATTGATGAGTGCGATTCAAACAGTATTTCGTATAAAATTTTTCTCACACCTAATAAAAAAATGGTGACAGAGGTGGGTGCAGAGTTGTATTACAGCAATATTTCTTATACGCAATTGGGCAGCGGCACTCTCGGACGTTTGGGGGTTTCGGGTAGTATCAATTATACGCACCGCAATTTTTTGAGAGGTGCAGAGCGTTACACGGCAACTTTAAGCGGTGGTGTTGATTATGGCTTATCAAGCACTAACGGAATACCGAACGGAAAATCCATAGATTTTAAATTTGATAATCGTTTACTGATTCCTAAATTTATTAATTTGACAAAAACTTTGCTGCTGTACAGTAAAATCGGTTTGATGCGCAAATCTTTTTACAACGAATTGAAAGAAAACGGGCAATCAGAAGTCAATTTCAGTTATATTTTGTCGGACAGACTTGGTTTAGATTTGTATCGTTTGGAACAATTCAACGCCGGTTTTAGATATATTTTAAGTCGCAAAAATGAACACAATGAACGCTTTACTTTTACGCCGGCATCTGTTGAATTGAATTTAGGCAAATTAACCGGTACATACCGCGACAAATTACCTGATCGTACGCGTCACAGTTTTGACAGTACGCTCGTTACAGGCATTTTATTTCGGTCGTTTACACACGAGTATTCTACAAAAACAAATTTTCAGAATACACGGTGGCGATTTTCATACACGCTGCAACAATCAGGTTCCGAATTTTGGCTTATAGACGGGCTGCGTAACCTCGTAAGTTCAACAAAGAAAGATACTTTGCGTCTATATCCGTCGTTGGGTTTTGCAAAATTTTGGAGTTTAGATGGTGAAGCGCGTTACGGCGCACCACTTTCCGAACATCTTTCTTATGCGATGCGCATTTCGGCAGGTGCTGCTTCTGCTTTCGGCGATGCTTTAGCTGTACCGTATAATTATCAATTTTATGTCGGCGGGCCCAATAGCATTCGCGCTTGGCAACAACGCGCGATTGGTCCAGGTAGTTTTAATGATGTCAATAATAGATCGCCTTTCCCGTCACAAACCGGTGAAATAAAAATGGATTTTAATTCCGAGTTGCGGTTCGATTTATTTTGGCGACTCAAAAGCGCTTTGTTTTTAGATGTGGGTAATGTTTGGAATTTGCGTCAAGATGATAAAGTACCGGGCGGCGAATTTACAAAATTTTGGTACGATCAATTGGCGGTCGGTACCGGTTTAGGTTTGCGCTTAGATGTTATTTATTTTGTTTTGCGTTTAGATTTTGGTTGGAAACTTCGCAATCCGTACAACACTAACGGCAACTATTGGATTCCGTTGAACGAATATAGTTATAGGAATAACAGTAATTGGAATTTTGCAATTGGATTACCGTTTTAGAATTCATTAACCACGTAGTTGACATAGCATTTAAAGCAATTTTTAATTTTTAATTTTTAATTCGACTAAACCGGTACGGCCTCTTTTTTTGCTTTTATTTTTGCTAAAACCGCTTTATAATCACGCGGCATAATTTTTTTGAAATGCGCACATGTAGTGTGCCAATCATTCAATAAATCCAAAGCGCGTTGACTGCCGGT
>JAYTIA010000581.1:0-3438 GCA_043732145.1 Saprospiraceae bacterium | reverse complement strand
TGAATTTTGTGCATAAAATAAAAAAAGAATTAAAAAATTAATTCTTAATTATTGATTTTTAAATCTTAATTGTTTCCGCATCATGTTTAAACGCATTTTATTTGTAACGCTCATAGCCACTACTTTTTTCGCTTGCGATACAACAAAAAAAACGACTTCAACGGCTTCAACCGTTAAAACACCGCCACCACCACCGCCACCGCCTGTTCCTGAACCGACTCCGTCAACTGGAACAACAGATAATGTTAGCGGCAAAAATGATATGCCGGCAGATACTTTGCCGATTTATCGCGCAACGCCGACACTTACTAACGATATCATCCACACAAAATTAGATGTGCGTTTTGATTGGGCGAAACAATATATGTATGGCAAAGCGTGGATATCTGCTAAACCTTATTTCTATCCGACAAACACGATGTCGCTTGATGCCAAAAATTTTACGATTAACAAGGTAACAATGGAAGGTTCCTCAACGCCTTTGAAATATACTTACGACAATTCTAAACTAAATATTGATCTCGGTAGAACTTTCACACGCGACGAAAAATATACGGTGTATATTGATTACATCGCCAAACCAAGCGAAGGTGAACACGGTGGCAGTGCGGCGATTACGAAAGACAACGGTTTATTTTTTATTAATCCGGACGGTAAAGATCCGGACAAGCCGCAACAAATCTGGACACAGGGCGAAACAGAAAGCAACAGCCGTTGGTTTCCGACATTCGATAAACCGAATGAACGCATGACGGATGAGATTTACATCACGACAGAAAATAAATATAAAACGCTTTCTAACGGTCTTTTAAAAGATCAAAAAAATAATCCGGATGGCACACGTACCGATCATTGGGTGATGGATATGCCGCACGCACCTTATTTAGTTATGATGGCAGTCGGTGATTTTGTGATTGAAAAAGATAAATGGCGCGACAAAGAAATTCTTTATTACCTCGAACCGAAATATGCCGGCAAAGGCAAATTGATTTATAAAAACGTACCTGAAATTCTCGAATTTTATTCTAAACGTTTGGGCGTAGATTATCCTTGGCAAAAATTGGCGCATATTGTTGTGCGCGATTACGTGAGTGGTGCGATGGAAAATACAACCGCGATTGTTTACGGTGATTTTATGAACGGTGACGAACGCAGTCTGATTGATAAAGATTTTAACGAAACCGTTGTCGCGCACGAAATGTTTCATCAATGGTTCGGTGATTTAGTAACGGCAGAAAACTGGTCGAATTTAACGGTAAATGAATCTTTTGCGGATTTCAGTGAAGGTTTGTGGCTCGAACATAAATACGGACAAGAAACAGGTGACGCACATCGTAAAGAAGTTTTAGACGGTTACTTGCAACAAGCCGGCGGTGAAATGCACCCGCTCGTCAATTTTCAATATCAGGACAGAGAAAAAATGTTTGATGCGCATAGTTATAATAAAGGCGGATTAATTTTACACATGTTGCGCCATGAATTAGGTGATGATGCTTTTTTTGCGGGTTTGAAAAAATATTTGACCGACAATGCTTATAAAACAGGCGAAGCACCTCAATTGCGTTTAGCAATGGAAGCCGTTTCGGGTAGAGATATGAATTGGTTTTTTAATCAGTGGTATTACAAAGCCGGACATCCGGTTTTAGATATCACTTATGATTACGATGCGGTAAATAAAAAAATGAACGTCAATATCAAACAAATTCAAGAGCGATTGGAAACCGTGCCTTATGTTTTTGAATTACCATTGGATATTGATATTTACTCTTCCGAAGGTGTTGCACCGGTGCGTAATACGGTGCGCATGATAAAACGCAATCAAACTTTTACTTTCGATGCGCCGACAAAACCGGCTGTTGTTGACGTGGATGGCGATCGCAATTTATTAATACAAAAAGCGGATCATCATACCGATGCAGAGTTTGCGTTTTTGTACAACAACAGCAAACGTTATTTGACGCACTTTGAAGCTATGGAGTCATTGAAAGATGAAAAAGCTGATAAAACGTTGGCACAAGCTGTTTTCAAAAAAGCGATTAACGATAATTATTGGCAGTTGCGCGAAGATGCGTTAACGAATCTGATTAATATCAATGAAGATGCCCCATTACTCGATAAAATTTCTAAATTAGCAGAATCCGATCCGCGCTCGAATGTACGTGCAAAAGCATTGGACAGGTTGGCAAAAACAAAAAATGCTAAATTCTCAAGTACTTTCCGCACGGCTATGGAAAAAGATCCGTCGAATCGCGTATCTGGTGCGGCGATGAAAGCACTTTATAAAATAGATTCTGTTTCGGCATTACAAAGCGCGAAAAAATTAGAGAATTCCGACGACCCACAAATATTAGAAAGCATCGCAAGTATGTATGCCAAAACTGCACAACCGGAACAACTTCCTTTCTTTGAACGCGGATTGAAAAAAATGGATGGCGAAGCAACGATGAGTTTTATGGGTAGTTATTTGGCAGCATTAGATAAAGCCAAAGTAACGGATATGATGGAACGCATGGGCAGATTAAAAGATTTGGCGATAGACCAAACTCAATCACCTTGGAGACGTTTTGCAAGTGCGGGCGGTATTTCAAAAGTACGCCAACAATTTAAAGGTCAAGCCGGTTCAGAGTATGCAGATTTAACAAAAATGTTGAGTCAAATTGCAGAAAAAGAAACAAATGAACAAATTAAGGGCGCTATAATGAATATGATTGCGAAGTAATTTTAACTTTCTTTTAAATTTTTCGCAAATTTTTTCATGATTCAAATTTTCGTTACCGGTGGTACTTTCGATAAAGAATACAATTATATTACCGGAGAATTATTTTTTAAAAATTCGCATATTACTGAAATGTTGGAACGAGGCAGATGCACGATTGATGTAGATGTGAAAACACTGATGATGATAGACAGTTTAAAAATGACAGAAGCTGACCGCCAAATTATCGCTTATAGTTGTCAATCTGCCGTCGGTGATAAAATTATACTGACACACGGCACCGATACGATGACTGTTACTGCTGCGTTGCTCGCCGAAAAAAAAATTGATAAAACGATTATTCTTACCGGTGCAATGATTCCTTATGCTTTCGGTACTTCGAGTGATGGTTTTTTTAATTTGGGTTCAGCTTTAGCGTTTGTGCAAGCTCTGCCACATGGTGTGTATGTAGTGATGAACGGTCGCTATTTTAATTGGAATAAAGTGAAAAAAAACAAACAAACCGGAAATTTTGAAGTTATATAGGAACAATTAGGAATTGCAGTTACCCGCTTTCAGTTCACAGAAAAGGCGGGTAACTGCGCTGTCATTAAGTTATAGAACGTCAAAATATTGATCGTATAGGTCATGTAGCGCGTTAGCGGCATAGCTGCCACCAACATTTTTACTTCATCCTCACTGTCACCATTGAAAATAGCCCAAACTTTTCCTCTTTCTAATGA
>JAYTIA010000580.1:0-3441 GCA_043732145.1 Saprospiraceae bacterium | reverse complement strand
ACTTCGATGATATGGTGACGTGGGTAATTAACGCTTTTCAAAAACATAATTATTTGTTGCGGCATTATCAAGAACAGTATTTATATATGCTTGTTGATGAGTTTCAAGACACCAATGGTGCGCAAAATAAAATGCTCTCGCAACTGATTGATTTTTGGGAAAGTCCGAACATATTTATTGTCGGTGATGATGACCAGGCGATTTATGAATTTCAAGGTGCGCGGCTGCACAACCTTATTGAATTTTATGAAAAATACAGAAATGAATTAAAAGTTATTGTTCTGAAAGATAATTATCGTTCAACTCAAAAAATCTTAGATGTTTCTAAAAAACTCATTGATAATAATGAAATTCGTATCGTCAACCGTTTGAGCGCATTGGCTTTAGAAAAAACTTTGGTAGCGCATCAACCGTCGGTAAAAAATTCGGTACAAGTAATGGAATATCCGAATCGGTTGTATGAATTGCATGATATAGCTGAAAAAATTACAGATTTTGGATTTTGGAGTGTTGATCTTAAAAATAACACTGAAATCCAAAACCTAAAACCTAAAATCCAACATCCAAAATCGTCCATTGCTGTCATTTACTCTCAACACCGTGAAGCTGAAACTTTGATTCGATTGTTCGAACAACGCGGCATTCCTTATCAAACAAAAAGACGATTAAATATTTTAGATGCGCCGCTGATTCAAAATTTGCGCCTGCTCCTCTCCTACTTAGCCGCAGAAACCGATAAACCTTTTTCGGCAGATGCGCTTTTATTTAAAATTTTGCATTTCCGTTTTTGGAACATTCCGATTGGCGATGTAATGCAATTGGCGATGGACATCGCAAAAAAATCTTTAGTAAATACCGGTACTGCTTTTCTTGAAGGAATAGATCGCGATGTGTCCTTTAATGAACAGCAATATCACCAAAAATATTGGCGTAATTCGTTGAAAAGCCAAAGTTCACAGCCAATTTTTCTTTTTTCAAAGCTGCTTGAGGATTGGTGTATTGAAGCCATAACAACTTCGCCAATAAATGTTTTAGAAAAAATTTTACTCGGAGGTAATATATTATCTTGGGTAAATGCACAACCGGAGCGTGTAATGTATTTGCAATTACTCAATTCTTTTTTTGAATTTGTGCGCTCTGAAACATATAAAAATCCGCGCTTGACGTTGCAACAATTGGTGAATACGCTTGATTTGCTAGAAAAAAATGCGATGCCGATTGAACTCGTTCAAAATATTGTGCGACCGGATGGCGTTGTTCTGACCACAGCACACGCAGCAAAAGGATTAGAATTTGATCATGTTTTTTTGATGAATGCTGTTGAATCAAGTTGGGAGAAAAATAAATCAGGTACCGGCAACGCTTTCAAATTGCCAAATAATTTGACGTACTCTACAGAAGAAGATGCCGTAGAAGCGCGTCGCCGATTGTTTTATGTGGCAACTACTCGCGCAAAAACGCATTTGCACGTGTCCTACTCACTCCAAGATGAAAAAGGAAAAGCCACAATGCGCAGTCAATTTATAGATGAATTGCAGCCGATTTTTTTTGAAGATACACGTCAAGACCTTCCCCCACAAAAAAATCAATCGAATACTGAACCGGATTCGCTTTCATTGTTGATGCAACCGGCACCAAAACCTTCACCGCCGATTTTAGATGCAGCCTTTATCAATGATATGCTTTTCGATTTTCGATTGAGTGCTTCGTCTTTGCAAATTTATCTTACTTGTCCTTTGCAGTTTTTTTATGAATACATTCTAAAAATTCCGAGTTTACCGTCTGTCAGTGCTTTATATGGTAATGCTATACATGAGGCTTTACAAAAATTATTCAGCACCATGTTAATCACGAGTGATAAAAAATTTCCGGAAAAAAAATTTTTTTTAAATTATTTTGAACGCGCTCTCCAACGTCAACGCGGATTTTTTCCGGAAAAAAATTATATTTTATTTTTAGAACGCGGTTTAGAAAACTTATCACAGTATTACGACAAATTTATTGCCGGCGGACGCTCGGAAAATGTACGGGTTGAGGCGAGTATTAACACGGAATACAAAAACATTCCGTTGCAAGGGAAAATTGATAAAATTGTTTTCAAAGATAATAATACCGCGCAAGTGTTTGATTATAAAACCGGTAATTTTAAAACATCTGATGTAGCTGTGCCGAGTGCCAAAAACACAAGCGGCGGCAAATACTTACGCCAACTTATTTTTTATAAAATTTTATACGAGAATTATCGCGCACATATAGTCACCGTCGAACAAGGTATTGTTGATTATGTTGAACCAAAATCTAACGGCAATTTCGATAAAAAAGAAATCGCGTTCGATGAAATATACGTTCAACTTATTCAAAATGATATTATAAGTACATGGCAAAAAATAAAAAATCACGAATTTACAGGTTGCGGCAAGCCGGATTGTGCTTGGTGTCGTTTCTTTACGAAAAACCAATACGCAACTTCATTGGTTGATGAAGATGTAGAAAGTTTAGACGATTGATATTTTTCATCACTTTCCCTGCATCACATGTGCCACCGTAATACCAATATCTGCGGGAGATTTTACGACATAAATACCACACTCTTCCATGATACGCATTTTTGCTTCGGCTGTATCTTCGGCACTACCAACGATAGCACCGGCGTGACCCATTTTTCTGCCTTTCGGAGCTGTTTGTCCGGCTATAAAACCTATCACCGGTTTTTTATTGCCGGTTTTTTTAATCCAACGCGCTGCTTGTGCTTCTAGATCGCCGCCAATTTCACCAATCATAACAATTGCGTCGGTGTCTTTATCTTCCATAAATAATTCAACAGCTTCTTTTGTAGTTGTGCCGATAATCGGATCTCCGCCAATACCAATCGCCGTAGAAATTCCGAGTCCGGCTTTCACAACTTGATCCGCTGCTTCGTAAGTTAAAGTTCCTGATTTAGAAACGATACCAATGCGCCCTTTTTTGAAAACAAACCCAGGCATGATACCGACTTTTGCTTCATCGGCAGTGATAACACCGGGACAATTCGGTCCAATGAGGCGACAATCTTTTCCGTCAATATAAGCTTTAGCTTTTACCATATCTTGAATCGGAATACCCTCCGTGATACACACAATTACTTTTATGCCGGCTTCCGCCGCTTCCATAATCGCATCGGCAGCAAAACGCGGCGGCACAAATATAAGCGTTACGTCCGCTTTTGTTTGTGCAACTGCATCAGCAACAGTATTGAAAACCGGTTTGCCCAAATGTTCGGTACCACCTTTACCCGGCGTTACGCCGCCAACAAGATTTGTACCGTAATCAATACACTGTTCGGCATGAAATGTACCTTCTTTACCCGTGAAACCTTGAACAATAACACGCGATTTTTTATTGATGAGAACTGACATAATAATTACTAATTATTTAGTTGTTAGTTGTTAGTTATCAATTATT
>JAYTIA010000579.1:0-3464 GCA_043732145.1 Saprospiraceae bacterium | reverse complement strand
TCGTCCATCGTTCATCATTCATCATCATTTTAAATTTTCCCGTGAACATAACTCAACTTTTTTTCGCCTTTCTTTTGCTCGTCTCAACACAAAAACTGAAAGCACAAACGATTGTCAACGGCGGCTTCGAGGAATTTGCCGACGATGGTAATTTTAAAAATTGGAAATGGAGTAAATCTCCCGGTTTTATTTTTCTACCCGAACTCGATAAATCCATAGAGGGAAAATACTGCGCTCGTTTGTCGAGTACTGTAGGCAATAAAAGCGGCGGAGCCGCTTTCGTGCAAACTTTTTCTGGAAAAATTTCCGGTTTAAAACGTGTGCGTTACTCGATGATGATTAAAACCGAAGATGCAGCACCGGTGGGTTTTATTATGAATGCTTTTTGCGGTAGGTTTAATGTTTTTTCAAACAGTCAAGATGTAAGTTCCAATATTACCGGCACAAACGATTGGAAACTGTATTCTTTAGAAGCGACACTGCCTACTTATACGAACGCTTTAAGTTTTGTCGGAAAATTAGGTGGTATCGGTACGGCTTGGTTCGATGATGTTAAATTGGAAGAAATTCCGTTGGTTGTAAAACCTTTACAAGATTCATTGGCAAATTTGAGCGACGAATTTTTAGATATTTTTGATAAATATTCCATTCGACGCGATTCTTTTGATGTCAAACTATTAAAAAAAGATATTGAAGCACTGTCGCAAGATGCCGTTAAAAAAGATGATTTAGGTTACGGTTTCGTGTATGCTTTCGCTGCCACCGGCGACAAAAAAGCAAAATTTTCTGATGGGAAAAGACAACCTAAGTTAAAAAACGAACAAATTGCATATCCGCTCGGTGGTGTTTATAAAGAAAAATTTGCCATTTTGCGTATTCCTGCGTTTTATGTTTCCGATTCTACACAAAGAATACTTTATGCCGATAGTTTGACGGCGTTAATAAAATCTTTTGATAAATCTTACATTAGAGGTATTATGTTAGATTTTCGCAATTGTACGCAAGGTGATGAAGCGGCTTTGTTCAGAGGTTTAGCACCATTTTTTAAAGATCAAGATACTGTTTTATCATTTTCGGCAACCAATGCACCGAGCAAATCTTGGCGTTTCAATGACTCTGCAATTTATAATTTGAAACACAATATTCCGATAGCAGTACTCACGAGTTATAATACCGGTGGAGCCGGAGAAGTTTCGGCGATTGCTTTCAAGCATCAAAAAAACGTAAAAATTATCGGCGAACAGACAGCTGGTTTGTCCACGCGTACAACAGAATTCAAATTATCAACGGGTTGGGTGGTTTCAATTTCTACCGGCGTTTTTGCTGACCGCACAGGCAAAAAATATTTAGAACGTATTGAACCGGATGAATTTGCTACATACCCGAAAGACGTAAAATTTTCTATAGATGAAGATCCGGTCATCGGCACTGCTGTTGCATGGTTTAAAACGAAAGGAAAGTTGTAAGTAATTGAAAAAATTATTAATTATTTGTTTCTCATTCCTAAATGTCTCTATAAAAAAAGCGCAAAGAATTTATATCTCTTGCGCTTTTTTTATGATCAATCCACCTTTGCCAACACGAACGGATAAACTTTTATCTTTCTCCAAATTTTGTGAAGAATATAAGGCTCTGACAATAAATAATTTTCAAAATCTAAGTCTGTTTCAAATTGTAAAACCATATTGGAGCCAATCATCGTGCCTGCGTCATTGAGTATGGCACCGCCATAAATAAAAAATCCCTGTCGGTTTAATTCAGCGACAAGGTCAAAATGTTTCGGACGAACAGCCAATCTTCTTTTTAAAGCGTTTTTATCTTTGGCATCGAATGCGTGTATCAGATATTGCTTCATATAGGTACATAAAAAAAAATCTGCGAGCCAAAGGAACTCGCAGAAAAACAACATTTGTTAACCCCAAAAAATTATCTTTAGTATAAATTTTCTAATTAATTGTAACCAAGTGCTTTATAAATTTGTACTACACTCAATCCAGACATAAAGTTACGAGAAGGTAACTACACTTCCAAATTTATTTTACGAATTTAGCAATTTTTTTACAATGTCTGCTGCTTCTTTCAATTGAATAGCTGAATAAACTTTCAAACCCGATTCGTCAATCATTTTTTTTGCAATATCCGCGTTTGTTCCTTGAAGTCTGACGATGAGCGGCACACGAATAGTACCCATGTTGTGGTAAGCATCAATAATACCTTGTGCAACTCTGTCGCAACGAACGATACCGCCGAAAATATTGACAAGAATTGCTTTAACGTTTTCGTCTTTCAAAATAATCTTAAACGCTTTTTCAACGCGCTCTGCATTGGCAGTACCACCTACATCCAAAAAATTTGCCGGCTGCCCGCCGCTTAATTGAATCATATCCATCGTTGCCATCGCCAAACCTGCACCGTTCACCATGCAACCCACATTACCGTCGAGTTTGACGTAATTCAATTCGGCATCCGTTGCTTCAACTTCAGTAGCGTCTTCTTCACTTTTATCGCGCATTGCTTCTAAATCCGGATGACGGAAAAGCGCGTTATCATCAAGTTCTACTTTAGCATCAACAGCTATAATTTTATCGTCGGAAGTTTTTAAGCACGGATTTATTTCAAACATACTCGCATCACTGCCCACGAATGCTTTGTACAAACTATCAATGAAACTGCTCATTTCTTTGAAAGCTGTTCCGCTTAAACCTAAAGTAAAACAAATTTTTCCGATTTGAAAAGGACGCAAACCGAGAAGAGGGTCAATCCATTCTTTATGAACTAAGTGTGGTGTTTCTGCCGCTACGTGTTCAATATCCATACCACCTTCGGTAGAATAAATAATGACGTTGCATTTTTTACTTCTATCCATCAACACCGAAATATAAAATTCTTTTGTCGGATTTGCTCCCGGATAATACACATCTTCTGCTACTAAAACTTTACCGACTAATTTTCCGGCTGCCGATGTTTGCGGCGTAACCAAGTGCATACCCAAAATTTTTGAAGCAACTTCTTTTGCAAGCTCCGGACTTTTTGCCAATTTTACACCACCACCTTTACCGCGTCCACCCGCATGAACTTGTGCTTTCACAACACACCAACCGGAATTGCGCTCTTCCTTTAAACGAATAGCAGCTGCTTGCGCTTCTTCGGGCGTGTAGCATAAAATACCTTCTTGAATTTTTACGCCGTAACTTTTGAGTAGTTCTTTTCCTTGGTATTCGTGTAAATTCATTTTAGGTGCGTGGCTTACAAAGTTTTAATTCGGATTGTCCGTGTTTAATTTTATATCCTATGGCTCAAAAGTAATAGTGTGTATCGAAAAAAAAAATTTTTTTTATTTTTTTTACAATTTTTTTTACAATTTTTTTGGTTCTTTGACAATTCTAATGGAGGCTATTCGAGATAGCCATAGTTTTTAGCCTGAGATGCTTAAAGTTGGGCAATCCGTAAGATATTCTTTTGAC
>JAYTIA010000578.1:0-3476 GCA_043732145.1 Saprospiraceae bacterium | reverse complement strand
CATAATGATGCGGCGTACAATCCTGTTTTAAAAAATCTGCCATTTGTTTAAACGCAGAGTAACCGTAATAATCGTCGGCATTAATGACAAGAAACGGTTCGCGAATTAATTTTTCTGCTACTAACATAGCATGACCTGTACCCCATGGTTTTTTTCTGTCCGGAAAATGTTCAATACCTGCAATAGGAGAATTTATTTCTTGAAAAGCATATTCAACTTTAATCTTTTCGTCAAACTTGCCTTCAAATTTTTCTTTAAAATCTTGTTCAATACTTTTTCTGATGACAATAACTACTTTACCGAATCCGGCACGAATAGCATCGAAAATTGAATACTCGATTATAGATTCACCCGAAGGACCAATTGAGTCTGCCTGCTTTAGTCCACCATAACGACTGCCAATGCCGGCGGCAAGAATAAGAAGAGAGGGTTTCATAAGCACTTGTTGAATTGATTAAAAGTTAAGTAAAAGGAGTTGGTATGTATCATATTTTGGTTTTAAATTGAATATCTTTGTAAAGATATGCAGTTTTCACAAACCGGCAATAGAAAGAGTCTAATTTTAATGTAATTTTTTAATTTACAGCCCCAAAATAAATAATTTAATATTATTATCACAAAGAAGAATATATAAACGTCGAAAATTAATATTAATTTTGTTTCAAAATTTTTTTGTTACTCAACACTTTAAACAAAAATTTTTATGAAAACTTTTATACCGCTTTTTGCGATTTTAGGATTATGCTTTTCAAATTGTGTAAGTTTGCAGCACATCAATGCCTATTCCGAAAATTCTTTATCGGGCATTCAACATTTTAAAGAATTGGGTTATGGTTTTGAACAGGATTGTTTAGAAAAATGTCAATTAAAATCAGCACAAAAAGGAGAAATTGATAATCAACTTAATTGCAATTGTTCTAAATTTGCTCAAGCCGATAGCGTTAATCAAGCTATTTATAATATTTTGAGTGCGTATTTTTCAGGGCTTGCCAAACTTTCCGACAATCATTTGGCGAATAGCAATGTCACCGATTTAGCCGAACGGGTAAAAAAAATGAATTGGCTCGATGAAAGACATACCAATGCTTGTGCGGATATTGCCAATATTTTGCTGCAAGCCACGACAAACGGTTTCAGAAGAAATAAACTGGAAACTTATATTGGAAGAGCAGACACTTCTATTCAAATTCTTTTAAAGAAATTACAATCCAATTTACAAACGCAACTTATAAAAGAATTAAACACAAAAACTTTGCGCATGACAACATTTTATCAAGATGCTGTCCGCGATAAAAATATAAGCGATTATCAAAAAGTGAAAATTGCAGAGGAGTACTACAAACGTTTGAATCAAACAGAAGATAAAAAAAATGATATTTTAACCTACTGTACAGGTTTGGAGTATATAGCCGACGGGCATAAAAAATTATTTGTAAGTCGTGCAAAACTTGATGCCCGTGAAGCAAAAGATTGGCTCGTGCAGTCCGCTTCAAATATTTCAATTATTTATTCCGATTTCAATAAATTGAGACAATAGATAATTGACTTACTGACAATTGACTTACTGACAATGGACAATTTTTTTCTATTGTCAGTAAGTCAATTGTCAGTAAGTCAATTGTCAGTAAGTCCGCCTTCCAATTAAACAGTAAACTAAAATGCAAAACGTACTATCAACTTTACAAGCATCCAATCTTTCAGATGTATATGCCGATTGGGCAGCAACTATACTCAATTACCGCAGAGAAAATTTTCAGATACTTTCCGAAGGCACGCGAAAAAATTTATTTGATTCTGCCATGACGCTGTTGGATAATGCCGATGAATGGACGGCAGAAACTGCCGCCGATATTCCGGATGAAGTACGCAACGCATTGGATAAAACAGTTGAAGTGACGGGAGAAATAAAAAAAACATTTCGCACTTTAACCAATATTGAGAAAGGAATTGCTGTTGTCTCGTGTGTTGTTACTTTGGGCCAAACAATTATTACGAAAAATCCTTTGGATATAAATAATGCTCTAAATAATTTGTTGGATAAATGGAACAGTTAATAAATGGTAATTGGTTATTTGGTGATAAAATTTTCCCAATACCTTTTAAATCAAATTCATTTGTGCCTTTACTGCCGAAGTACACAACAAATAAACTTTTCGGCGGTCGCTCACGCGGATACGTTCTTGTTGTACGCGCTTGGCATTTGATTTTTTTATTTTTTCAAATAAATTAATGTAATAAATGTAGGCAAGATAAACACCAAAACGTGCGGATTTCGGCAATTGTAAAATTCCGGCATAACCTTTATCAAAATCGGCTTTAATATCGGCTTCAATCATTTGCTTTTGTGCATCATCGAAATTACAAAAATCAATACCCGGAAAATAAACGCGCCCGCGCTCATTGTAATCGCTTTTCATGTCGCGCAAAAAATTTATTTTCTGAAAAGCCGAACCCAAAGCACATGCACCGCGTTTTAGTTTTTGATATTCCGTTTCGTCACCGTTAGTGAAAACGCGCAAACACATCAGTCCTACCACTTCTGCCGAACCATAAATATATTGCTTATAAAGATTATCGTGATAATTTGTAAAATGCAAATCCATTTCCATGGAATCCAAAAAAGCATCAATCAAATCGCGCTCGATATTATAGCCGTGAACAACTTCTTGAAACGATTGCAGAATTGGATTGAGTGAAATGCGCTCTTCAAGTGCAAGGTAAGTATCTGCTCGAAATCTTTTAAATAAAGTATCTTTATCAAAATTATGAAAAGTATCCACAATCTCATCTGCAAAACGCACAAATCCGTATATCGAATAAATCGGCGCTCGCAGCGATTTATCAAATACTTTTATCCCCATTGAAAACGAGGTCGAGTAACGTTTTGTCACAAGTTCCGAACATTTTTGACAAACAGAACTGAATAATGCTTGTTGATTCATAATAATGTAGTTGTTAGTTGTTAGCTGTTAATTATTAGTTTGTAATTTGCAATTAATAACTAATAATTAACAACTAACAACTAAAAAGTATATCCTTCGCTACTACTTGCCCGGAAATTATTGACGGCGGCACTCCCGGCCCCGGCGTCGTTAATTGACCGGCAAACCATAAATTTTTTATGGTTTTATGTTTGAGTTTAGGTTTTAAAAATGCTGTCTGCAACAGAGTATTCGCCAACCCATAAGCATTGCCTTTAAAGGCGTGATAATCTTTTATGAAATCGGCGTAAGCATATGCACGTTTATAAATTACGAAGTCTCTGATGTTTTGGTTTGTATGTTTTTCCAACCGGGTCATCATAACATCGTAATAATAGTCATAATCATTTTCCATTAACGGTAAATCCGGTGCAATTGGCATCAAAAGAAAAATATTTTCGCAATCTGCCGGTGCTACCGAATTATCAGTTATCGAAGGCACACTCACATAAAATAAAGGTTTCGAAGGTTTCGAAGGTTTTTCATAAATTTCTT
>JAYTIA010000577.1:0-3478 GCA_043732145.1 Saprospiraceae bacterium | reverse complement strand
ATGTTTTAAAAGTAGATTTAGTCGTCGGTGCAAGTTCAGCGTATTTCGGACCAAACGCTTTTAACGGCGTTATTTCAATGAGTACAAAAAGTCCTTTTTACAATAAAGGTTTATCGGCGCAAGTAAAAACCGGTGAACGATCACTTGTTGAAACAGCTTTCAGGTGGGCGGATGCTTTAAAAAATAAAAACGGCAAAGATTGGTTCGGCTATAAATTTAATTTCTATCGCATTCAAGCTTATGATTGGGTGGCCGATAATTATGATCCGGTGTATGCATCTAAAGGCGCAAAAAACAATCCGGGTGGTTATGATGCCGTCAATCGTTATGGTGATGATTATAATGTGACTTTTGACTATTCGGGTGCGGCAAAAGATCAACCTTGGTTGTTTCCGGGTTTGGGTGAATTTCATAGAACAGGCTATAAAGAGGTAGATTTGGTTGACTATAATGTGCGGAATATAAAATTGAATGCCGCTTTACATTTCAGATTGAAACCGGATATGGAAGATAAATCGCCGGAATTAATTTTTTCTTCTAATTTCGGCAATGGTAATACAGTTTATCAAGGCGACAATCGGTTTGCATTGAAAGATATTTTATTTTTTCAGAACAGAATTGAATTGCGCCAAAACGATAAGTATTTTATTCGCGCATATACAACAAGCGAAGATGCCGGAAAATCTTATGACCCTTATTTTACGGCTTTATTGTTGCAAGATATTTCCAAACAAGCCGATAAATGGGGACCAAATTATGTGACTTATTGGCAACGCAATATCGAACCGCGTGAACATGAATTGGGCTATCCGAATCTCGTCGTAAAAGGTTTTGATTCGCAAGGCAATGTTATTACCACATTTGATCAAGCTGCGGCAAGCAAATTTTTAGTGACTTACCAAGATTCATTATTAAAATGGCACAACGATGCTCGAAACTTTGCAGATACATCTGACACTAATAATCCGTATTTTGTTCCGGGTACGCAACGTTTCAACGACGCTTTCAATCGTATCACTTCAACAAAATCAAGCAAACGCGATATTAAAAATGGCGGTACGGGTTTTTATGATAAATCGGCATTGTATCATGTTCAAGGAGAATACCATTTTACACCAGGGTTTGTAAATGATTGGACAGTTGGGGGAAATTATCGTTTATATACGCCTAATTCGCAAGGAACTTTATTTTATGACACTGCCGGAAACAAAATAACAAATTCTGAATTCGGAATCTACACGGGTATAGAGAAAAAGTTTTCGGATAATAAGTTCAAATTCAATGCGACTTTGCGCATGGATAAAAATCAAAATTTTAATTATCTATTTTCTCCGGCTGCTTCGTTGGTGTATCAACCGAATAATAAAGATTTTTTCCGCTTTAGTTTATCGTCAGCTATTCGCAATCCTACTTTGAACGATCAATACTTGTATTTGAATGTCGGACCTGCAATTTTAGCCGGTAACACTACCGGGCAAACCGGCTTAATTACTGTTGGTTCTTTCTTTGAATATATAGACGCGAATTTTAAACAAGAAAAATTGAAATACTTTAATATTGACCCGATTAGACCGGAAAAAGTAAAATCGGCGGAAGTCGGCTATCGTACAACTTTGTTCAGCAACACTTATATTGATGCGAGTTATTATTACAGTTGGTACACCGATTTCATTGGCTATCAAGTTGGTATTCGTTCCGACTTCTCAAATTTCGGTTTTCCTTTAAATACACAAGCCTACCGATATGCCGCTAATGCAAAAAGTATTGTGACAACACAAGGTTTTTCAATCGGCATCAGTCATTATTTTGCAAAGTACTACCAACTCTCCGGCAATTATACTTGGAATAAATTAAATACCGCCTCTAACGATTCTATTATTCCGGCTTACAATACGCCGGAAAATAAATTTAACGTCGGCATTTCAGGGAGAGATATGACAATCGGCAAACTTCAACATTTCGGATTTAACCTGAATTACAAATGGATTCAAGGATTTTTGTACGAAGGTTCTCCGCAATTTACAGGACCTATTCCGACATATGATTTATTGGACGGACAAATTAATTTCGGGTTTCCTAAAATAAGTACTACTTTAAAAATCGGTGCGTCTAATATTTTAAATAAATTACAATTTCAAACTTATGGCGGACCTCGTATAGGACGAATGCTATATATTTCTTTACTTTATGATTTCGTAAAGAAATAAATTACAATGTGTTTTTCAAAATTTCTTTTTACCTTGTGACGATTTTAATGAATAATAAATAACGAACAATGAAATTATTATTCATTATTATTCATTCTTCTTTGTTTATTGTTCATTATTCGTTGTTATTATTTATTAATTCAAATGCTCTTAATTTAATTTTCAATCAAATTTATTTTATGAAAAAACTTTTTTTACTCCTTTTAACTTTTGTTGCTTTAAGCATAAATATGCAAGCACAAAAGTATCTGACGCCACAGTTTGCCGGAATTGATGTAAAAGCTAATGTACCTTATGGTTCTAACTTTACTGTACTCACATTATCAGTGCCGTCAATAGCGCATACAACGCGTTTTGAACCGCTTATTTGCGATATTTATCAACCGTCAGGCGACACGACTTCATCCGCAACGCGCCCGTTAGTAATTTATGTAACAGCAGGAAACTTTTTACCGCGCAATGTACGCGGAGAGCCTTGGGGTGATAAATCAGATTCTTCGGCAACTGAAATTTGCACACGTTTGGCTAAATTAGGTTATGTAGCTGCCTCTGCAACTTATCGTTCAGGTTGGAATCCGATCGCTTCCACTCAAACAGAGCGTAATGCTACGCTTTTACAAGCGACTTATCGCGGTATTCAAGATATTCGTTCTTGCGTGCGTTTTTTCAAAGCCAATGCCGGATTTTATAAAATTGATACCAACAAAATCGTTATTTGGGGTGAAGGAACGGGTGGTTACCTTTCTTTAGCTGTAAACTGCCTCAACGATTACAATAAAGTAGTTTCTACGGTTCAACCCGCCGGTAAGTTTTTAACAAAAAACCCTACCGATACGACTAAACTTATTCCTTTTGTTGTTCAAGCGGTACATGGTGATATTGAAGGCAAAGTTTTGACAATTGTACCTGTAGCAGGTTTCGGTATTCCGGTCGGTGATACGACTTGTGTGCCTAATACTGTCGGACCATCGTCGAAAATTGCAATGTCTATCAATATGGGTGGTGCATTAGGCGATATCAGTTGGTTAGATAATACATCAGTGCCAACAATTTGTATTCAAGCACCGCATGATGTCTACGCACCATATACAAGTTTTGTACTTCAAGTACCAATTGGTGGCGGAAAATCTCTGCCCGTTGTTGAAGTTCAAGGCTCTTACTTAATTTCAAATAGAGCCGATTCTATTGGCGTAAACGCACCATTCAGTAAAATAACTGCTGCTTATGACCCTTACAAAGGTTTCTCGGGTACACGTTCTGCTTTAGTCGGT
>JAYTIA010000576.1:0-3478 GCA_043732145.1 Saprospiraceae bacterium | reverse complement strand
GTCGGACAACCGTAATTCGCGGCGTGATGTTGCGGCGTATCGTCTACAAAATCATCACCGCATTGTCTGTCGCCCCAAATATGAACTAAATTGAGCCAATGACCAATTTCGTGCGTTGCCGTGCGTCCTTTATCGAAAGGTGCGCGTGTATTTATTCTACCGAAATAACGATAATCAATCACAACACCATCTGTATTTATAGGTCCGCCGGGATATTGAGAATAACCTATTGTGCTGCCACCTAAATTACCAACCCATAAATTCAAATATTTAGTAGCATCCCAAGCATCAACACCGCCGGCTTTTTTTAATTTTATATCACTGCTCGTTCCCCAACTGCTTCTATTCACATAAACGCGATCAACGCCGGAAAAAAGCTGTCCATTCTTATCTGTTTTAGCAAGGCAAAATTGAATACCGACATCGGCAGCCGATGCAGCAAATTGAGAACTTGATGCCGGAATTTCTAAGTTTTGTTTTCTGAAATCTTCATTTAATACATCAATCTGCGATTGGATTTGTGCATCCGGTATGTTTTCGGTGTTGTTTGAAAAAAGAACATGAACTACAACCGGAATAGAAATAATTGTACGTGTTTGCAAATTGTTTTCTTTATAAAATGCCTGTGTTCTACGTTCAATGTTTTCACTGATTTGCGCACGTTCGGGCTGCTCATTGAGCTGTTGCTTGAATAATTCTTGAGTATAGCAGGATTTTACCGGGATATTATTTTGCGCAATTAATGCCGTACAAAAAAGAAAGCTCACGATGTGCAAAGTGAGCCGAGTATGTTTATTCATGTGTTTAGTGATTTATAAAGTGTTGTTTTTTAATTGACAATTGACAGTTGACAGTTTTTTAAAGTTAACTGTCAACTGTTTACTCTCAATGCTTTCGTTAGTGCTTAAATAATTAGTTGTGTTTGTTGATTGCTTCGTCCTATATGTTTTTATCGAGCGTTGCCCTATTCTCTTGCAGAAAAGCTTTCTGCCTAATTTTATTTTTTATAATATTTTTTGCTCATCGTCCATCTTCTATTTTACATTTTCCATTTCCAATTAATTTTCTGCTTTAACAATTTTTTGTGTGATGGTTGTGTTTCCGGATTTAATAACTACAAAATGTAAACCGGCAGGTGTATTGCTTAAATCAACATTTGGGTCAGAAGAATTGATGAATTCATTTTTGTAAACCGAGCGACCATTTGTGTCAAAAACTTCAACCGATATATTTTCGCCGTCGTGTTGCGGCATACGCACAGTGAAATCACTTGTTGTCGGATTTGGATAAACAATCACTGCGTCACGCACCGCGTTGTCTATTTTAGTCGTAAATTCACTAACAGTTGTATAAGGTGCTATTAAACAATTGCCTTTGATACGGAATTGGTAAGTAGCTGAACTGTTTAATCTGTTCGTAGTAAACGAATTTTGTTGTGTCG
This sequence comes from Saprospiraceae bacterium, assembly GCA_043732145.1. Classification (GTDB taxonomy): domain Bacteria; phylum Bacteroidota; class Bacteroidia; order Chitinophagales; family Saprospiraceae; genus JAAFJT01. Next base: position 2,037 of record JAYTIA010000576.1, on the reverse strand, counting down.
GACTCACAGTCCACATACTGTCTGTTTTTGATTTTAGTTCCAAAGTATATTCGTTTATGTTTTTTAATGTATCCCAATTGATAGCAACACCGTGTTCCGTAACTTCTGTAACATACACATTTTTAATTTGAGTACAAGCCGCTTGAACAACCGGTAATAGTGCATCTGATTTAGTAATAGTTCCTCGTGCAGACTTATCGCTTAAAACTGCCCACATCCGCGTTTTTTGTCCTTCAGAAAACATCCACATACTGCCGTCGTTTACATAATCCATAAAATTCATGGTCATGTTAGCTGCTTGTTGTCCTGTACAATTGCTGTACATCATACCGTTCACGTTACCGTAATGCGCTTCTTGTTGTACAGGTGTATCGTTTACTCTGTCGTCACCGCAATCATTATCACCCCAAATATGAATCAAACCTAACCAATGTCCGATTTCGTGCGTCGCCGTTCTGCCTAAGTTAAAAGGTTTGCGTGCCGTGCCTGTTGTACCGAAAGCCGAAAAATCAATTACCACACCGTCAAATTCTTTAGGCGTACCCGGACTTGCTGCGTAACCTAAAATACCGTTTCCAATGGAACAAACATACAAGTTCAAATAATTATCAGCATTCCAAGGTGCAAAACCTCCTTTTGTCGACATTTTTACATCATCACGCGCACCCCAATCGCTGCGGGTTGTTTGATGACGAACAATACCATTCGTTTTATTGCCTTTTTCATCGCGTACCGCTAATGCAAACTGAACACTGCAATCGGCTACCAAAGAACTGAACACACTCGGCGTTTGATTTATTTCAACCGCTTTTCTATTAAAGTCGCGATTTAAAGCATCAATTTGAGATTGAATTTGTGCATCGCTGATGTTAGTTAGTGCGTTATAATAAACCACATGAACAACAACCGGAATTGTAAATTTGGAAGCTGTTCTAATTTGTAGTTCACCTGAATTTTTTGTTACAGCTTCTATCTGACGTTCAATTGCCAACATTTTTTCTTTAGTACCAACCGTATTTTCTAAAATATATTTACCATTTTCGTTTGCACCACACTGACGTATATTTTGTGCTTCCAATAATGTTGGAAATAGTAATGCCGTCGCTAAAAAAAAGAAAGAAAGTGTAAAAATTTTCATAGTAAGTTTCAGTCTGTGTGTTGCAAGTTTTAGTTGAACTGTGAATGATACTTCAAAGCAACGCCGGTTAAGGGTTATGTCCAACTAATATGAAGTCACAAACTTGAGATTACCATAGCATAGGTAGAGGTGTAAATGATTTAAGCCGAAATTGATTTTTTGAGTAATTAAATAGAATTTTCATAAGGCTTGTAAAAAGTTGCTAATCAATTTAATGAGTATTTTTTTTTGAAAAAAAAAATTGTGTCACGCCGCTTTATATACCTTAATCATACTAATTCGTTTTGGGTAAAAAATGCGCCTTTCTAACCTTTTTAAGTCAATCACAATTTGCATAAAAGTTGCATTGAAGTCAAAATGTTTTTTAAAAATAAAATAGTGACATGGTTAATTAAAAAAATTGATTTTTGAAACTTAGGTATTAACGTCTTCAAAACTATTTTATATTTCATAAATCCATACTTTTTAAATTTTTATAGAGTGTTTTTTCCTTAAAACGTGAAATAAAATATCGAATAGGTCGAATGGATGTTTATTTTTTTTGAGTTTAAGTGATACATTAACGGAAAATTATAGTTTATGGGTTAGAAGTTTTAATTAATTAGCTTCTAAAGCATAACACATAATTTATAACCCATAACCTAAAAATTATGATCTATATTTAATATGCACAAAAAACTTCGCATCTTTCGCGCCCAATAATTTCGCAACGGAAGGTGATACAATAACGACAACATCTTTATTGAAAGCATTTGCCGGTATTTTACTGATAACTTTGGCGTAAATGCTTTTGTTGTTCATTTTATTCGTAATTTCTATGACACTGCCGACACGTGCCGTGCGGTGCAGACAATATAAATCGGTTGAAGCATTGCCTTTAATTTGCCAAAATGCAGCAC
>JAYTIA010000575.1:0-3480 GCA_043732145.1 Saprospiraceae bacterium | reverse complement strand
AAATTTATTTTTCAACAATCCGGATGCCGCCGAAAGCGTGTGCCGTTGCGTATTAAAAGAACCGACGCCGATTTTATAACTCAAAAATTTTTCGCTCGACGGATTCGTAATCATATTCACGGTTGCACCGAAAGCACCCGCACCATTCGTAGATGTGCCGACACCTCGTTGCACTTGAATCGAATTGGTTGAACTCGCAAAATCCGGTACATCTACCCAATACACAGATTGGCTTTCAGCATCGTTTAAAGGCACGCCATCGAGTGTAACGTTTATGCGCGTCGCATCAGTGCCTCTGATGCGTAAATAAGTATAACCCACACCGGCACCGGCATCAGAAGTTTCAACCAACGAAGGTAAATTTTTGAGAAGGAAAGGCACATCTTGCCCGTTGTCACGCTGACGAATTTCGGCGGATTTAATATTGGTGAAAGTCAACGGCATCAACGGCGTTGCCATGTTGGATGTAACAGTAACACTGTTGAGTAATCGAGAAGAATCAATATAAGTTTGAGAAAACAAAAAAGTAGGTAAGAAAACTAACAGATAGATAGCGGTACGTAACATTGGTATAAAATTTTTGGAGTGCGCCATGGATGACGACAAAATATACCAACGAAACTTTTAGGTTATAGGTTATGGGTTATGGGTTATTTTTTATGATAACCTATAACCCATAACCTTACAACCTAAGTTTTTTCCCTTGACAGCATTACCTGTTCAGGTTCATTGGGTATAATCTCAGCCGTAAAGAATTACAGCACCCCGTTTTGAATTAAAAATAAACAATGAAATTGTTGACATTGTTTATTGTTCTGCAAAGGTACACCAAATTTGGATAAAGAAAAGAAAAAATAAAATCAAAAATCATTATTGTGTAGCGTCCATATATAGTCCATCATCCGGTTTAATGCCGTTTGAAATCTTTTTTCTTCATCACCTTCAAGAATAATAAATTGTTTTTTTAAGTCGGTCAATGTTTTTAAATAAATATTGAAGAGTCTTTCGCGGTCGTTCGGGTTTTCACGCAATGGATCGGACTCCCATATAACATCTTTCGGTGAACAAAGAAAATAAATTTTAGGTATAGGGTATAGGGTATACGGTATAAATTCTTTCTTAATACCTTGTATAATAAATTCATCGCAAACGCCGAAAACTTCTTCTGACCAGATTTTTAATGTTATTAAATCCGTATCACAAAGATAAAATGCTTTTTTTTGTAGAGTAGCAGTAAGTCGTGCCGATTGTTCTGATTTGAATTGTCCCTGCGCTATTTTTTTTAAGTCGGGTAGGGTATAAGCGGTGTTTCCTTTTTCTAAAAAATATTGACGAACATATTCATCAACAAGTGGTACATTAAAATACATTGCTAATTTTTTGGCTAAAGTTGTTTTGCCCGAAGATTCCGGTCCCGTAAAAATAAAATTAATCATTATCAGGTATTGGGTATTAGGTTTTGGGTATTGTGTTTTGAGTAGCGCGTATTTTATTTAACTTCCATTTTTTTTTAGTACCTAATACCTAAATCAACTTCTTATTGCCTCTACAGGATCCATGCGCGACGCTTGAAGTGCAGGAATGATTCCCGAAATAACACCGATAATTGCCGATAAAAGCACCGTAAAAAGTGCATTGCTGAAAGATACATACAAATCGAAAGGCGTGAAAGTGGATAATATTTTTAACAAACCATAAACCAATGCTAAGCCCATAATCCCGCCAATGATACATAAAACGACAGATTCAATTAAAAACTCCAACAAAATTACCCATTGTTTTGCACCAAGTGCCTTTTTGATACCTATAATACTTGTACGTTCTTTTACGGAAACAAACATAATATTTGCCACGCTAAACATACCGACTAAGAGTGCAAAGCCGCCAATAATCCAACCAACAATGTTTAAAGCAGAAAACAATTTAGCTAAACCATCGGCAAAAACCGTACTTGAATTGAGCGAAAAATTATCTTTTTCTTGTGGTTTTAAATAATGTGCTTTGCGCAAATTAATGGTAACATCGTCGCGTAATTGCGTTTCCGAAACACCCGGTAAGGCTTTCACCATCACATTTCCACCAAAAGGATTCCCATTTCTTACATTAGTAACTCCACGCGCCGTTTCGAAAGAAAGCAACAAAGCGTTATCCGTATTAAAAATTTGAAGTAAATCTCTACCAAGTTTTTTCAAAACACCAATTACCTGCATTTTTCTGCCATATACAATTATATCTTTGCCAATTGGGTCGGCTTCTCCAAAAAGTTGCTCTGCTACTTTTGCACCTATAAGTACGCGATTCATTCCAAGTGCATATTCGGTAGGCGTAAAAAATCGCCCGCTCTCATACTCTAAATTACGCAACTTATCGTAATTTTCGGTAACGGCAACACAAAAAACGCCACTCACACTATTGCGTTCATATTTTAAAGTTTTTACTCCCAGGAAAATAGAATACGCGACAATGTCCGCAGTGTGCAAAGAAGTATTAAGTGCTTTATAATCGGCTATGTTCGGGGTAGGACGACGTGCAAACTTCCAAAAATTATCACCCGGATCTTCAGCCCAAGCAAATTTAGACACATAAATGACATCACTACCGAGTTTATCGAAACTGTGTCGCACATTATCTTCTAAAGAACTGACGGCGGATTTCACGGCAATCACACAAAATATTCCTACCATAATACCGAGCAATGATAAAAAACTGCGCAATTTATTGGCGCGTAATTGTTCAAATGCCTGTATGAAACTTTCTTTGAGAATATACATATATGATTTTGGATTTTGGCTTTTGGATTCAAGAAAACTTTCGATAATACTACTAACTCAACTAATCCATCGCCAAATTAGAACTAAAAGCGCGATAAAAAAATATTTTTAGACGAAAGCAAACTCTTTTCCTATAAAAGATGTAAAATAGTAGATGAAACAAGTAACCGATTGTGTTTCTTGCGTCAATAATTACGATTTGATTGATATTTCTACGCAATTTTTTTTGCTTTAAATGGTTTTAAAAAGTAAAAATCGAAAAAAAAAATCTACATTTGCAGTCATTTTTACGTTTTTTATTCTTTTTTATTGCAATTGTGTGATTGTCAATGGAATATAAAGTTTTTAAAATTACTCCGGTAAATATATGAGGACAAAATTATCGAATTTCGATTTTGAATTACCCGATGAGTTGATTGCGCAATATCCGGCACCTAACCGTGACGAAAGCAGAATGATGGTGGTGAATCGCAAAACAGGCAAAATAGAACACCGTACATTTAAAGATGTTTTGGAGTATTTCAAAGAAGGAGATATAATGGTACGCAACAACACGCGCGTTTTTCCGGCGCGTATGTATGGCAAAAAAGAAAAAACAGATTCTTTAATAGAAGTTTTTTTGCTGCGAGAACTTAACCACGATGCGCGTTTATGGGATGTTTTAGTGGACCCGGCGCGTAAAATACGTGTCGGCAATAAACTTTATTTT
>JAYTIA010000574.1:0-3480 GCA_043732145.1 Saprospiraceae bacterium | reverse complement strand
GCTCGTAAGCCTTATTAATATCCATGGGACAAAAGTACGAAAATTTGTCCCTCCATTAAAATTGTCAAAGAACCAATCTTTTTTGAAAATCTTTTTTGAAAAATAAAAACGCGCAAAGAAATTTATTTTTCTTTGCGCGTTTTTTTACCATCAACTTTCAACCATCAACCGTTCATATTTCCCACATATCTCCCCACAAACGATTGCCGCCGTCAATATAAATAGTTTCGCCGGTGATATAACGCGCATAACTCAAAAACAAAGTCAACTCCGCCACTTCTTGCACTGTACCGAGCCGCTTCATCGGAATTTTATCGGACAAACCTTTCAACATTTCCGGCGGATAATTATCTAAACCGGACGATTGAATGATACCGGGTGCGATACAATTAATTACAACGCCCCTGCTCACCCATTCTATGGCTAAAGTTTTTGTCAAATTCATCACACCGGCACGTGCCGCTGCCGAATGACTCATGCCCGGAAATCCTTTAAAATTATTCAGAACAATATTAATAATACTGCTTTCTTTTTGTTTAAAGAAAAAACGTTTCGCCATTTCTTGCGTTACAAACCAAGTACCATTAAGATTTGTGTTGACAACTGCCTTCCAACCATTTTCCGTAATCAATTCTGCCGGTGAAGGAAATTGTCCGCCGGCGTTGTTGATCAGAATATCTAATTGACCGCTTTGAGACTCAATGATGTCGGCTAAATGTTTGATGCTTTCCGTTTCTCTGATGTCAAGAACGTAAGCCTTCGCTTTATTATCGCCATTAGCAGTGTGCAGTTTCATCATCGCTGCTTCCAATTTTTCTTTTTTGCGCGAGGCGATATATACTTCCGCACCGGCTTCCAAGTATTGTTTGGCAATTTCAAAACCGATACCCGTTCCGCCGCCGGTAACTAACACTGTTTTATCTTTAAATAAATTTTCTTTGAACACGATATTGATTGATGATTGATAATTGATGATTGATAGTTTGATTAACCATCAACATAGATTTCTCCTTTCAGGTACGTTGTAGCATTTCCCGCGATAAGAACGCGGTTGTTGTTTAGAGTACAAGTTAAATGTCCGCGCCGTTTTGAAACTTGAATCGCAGTGAGTGTATGCTTTCCTAATTTCTCCGACCAATAAGGTGTCATCACTGTATGTGCAGAACCGGTGACCGGATCTTCTTCAATACCGGCTTCCGGAAAAAAACAACGTGAAACAAAATCTGATGTATCGCCTTTAGCTGTAATAATGATGCCGCGAGCGTTGATATGTTTCAGCGGTGCAAAATTAGGTTGTAAATTTTCAATTTCTTTTTGTGAAGCAACAACTGCCATGACATCATCTTTCCCGCGACGAATTTCTAAAGGTGTGAAGCCAAGAATTTCTTTTACTAAATCGGAAATAGAATTATCATGCACAGAAAAATCTGCAGGAAAATCCATTTCATATCCTATCGGTGTTTTTTTTACGCGCAATTCACCGCTCAATGTTTCAAAAATAATTTCGTCTTTAGTGTAACCAAGTTGGTCGTATAAAATATGCGCTGTTGCCAATGTTGCATGACCGCATAAACGCACTTCAATACTTGGCGTAAACCAACGCAAATGAAAACCTTTTTTTGTAGGAATAATAAAAGCCGTTTCCGCTAAATTATTTTCTGCTGCGATGTTTTGCATCAACATATCAGATAAAAATTTTTGCTTCAATGGCACAACTGCAGCCGGATTTCCGCCGAAAGTTTTATCCGTAAAAGCATCGGCTTGGTAGATTTTTAGTTTCATTTAAATGAGTTAGTTGGTTAGTTAGTTGGTTAGTTGGTTAGTGATTGATTAGTTTGATTAGTTTGGTTAATTATTCAAAAGCAACCAACTAACCAATTAATCAACTAATTTCATATCAAATTGCAAACGCGCCAAATTTTCGTATAAACCGTTTTCTTTCGCGATGAGTTGTTCATGCGTACCTTGTTCTACAATGCGTCCGTGATCAAGTACATAAATACAATCTACATCACGAATAGTTGCTAAGCGGTGTGCAACGATGATACTTGTACGTCCTTGCATCAAAATATTAAGCGCGTCTTGCACGACTTTTTCCGATTCTGCATCGAGTGAAGATGTCGCTTCATCGAGCAATAAAATGGACGGATTGCGCAAAATCGCACGTGCTATAGCGATGCGTTGACGTTGTCCGCCGGAAAGTTTAATACCACGTTCACCTACAATCGTTTCCATACCTTCCGGAAAACCGGAAATAAATTCCCAACAGTTTGATTGTTTGGCGGCTTCTATAATTTCCGGTTCCGTTGCGTCGGGTTTTCCGTATAAGATATTTTCTCTGATGGTGCCGCCGAAAAGCAAAACTTCTTGCGGTACGATTGCCAAATTTTGACGATAGTCGGTAATATTATAATCAAGAATGTTTTTATTATCCACGAATACTTGCCCGGCACTCGCATTATAAAAACGCAAAAGTAATTGAATTATCGTAGATTTTCCTGCACCACTCGGACCAACAATCGCCACTTTTTGACCGGCTTTTATTTTCATCGAAACGCCATTCAAAACTTCTACATCTGTGCGTGTCGGATAACGAAATTGTAGATTTTTAAATTCTATTTCGCCGTTCAAACGTTGTGTCCGTTTGTTTGCGGTATCGGCTAAATTAATTTCAGGTTGAGTATTTAAAATATCAAACACACGCTCGGTAGCACCGACGGCACCTACTAATTCGGAATAAAAATTTGCGAGACCTGCAATCGAGCCGCCGATAATAGCTGTGTAAGTAAAAAACATGATCAATTCACCCGCTGACATATTTCCTTTCTGCACCATTTCGGCGCCTTTAAATAAAATAAAAAATAAAGAGCCGAATAAAATGACGACGATAAAAGTCGCAAATAGTGCGCGCCAACCGGCATAATTCATACTAATTGCCACTGCTTTTTTATTTAATTTTCCGTAACGCAAAACTTCGAAACCTTCATTCGTGAAGGCTTTTACGGCATTGATGGCTTGCAAGGTTTCATTCAATACAACATTCGTTTCGGCGATTAAACTTTGGCGTTCTTTCGATTTTTTTCTGATAAACCTGCCAAAAAGTAGTGCGCCAATCACTATTACCGGAAAAGTAGACAACATTAACAAAGCTAATTTAAACGTGGTGAACATCAAAATAACGATACCCGAAACAATCACTACAATTTGCCGAATAAATCCGCCAAGTGTGACAGAAAATGTGGTGTACAATTTTTCCACATCGGAATTAACACGACTGATGAGTTCACCGACGCGACTTTCTTCATAAAAACTTACCGGCAGTGAAACGAGTTTACTATAAAGTGCTTGACGCACATCGGCAATACCGTTTTCACTTACTTTTGCGAAAAGTGTTACACTGAAATAAGAAATAAAACCCTGCATGATAAGTAATCCGGCTAGGAACTTACCGATTTTTGATAAGGTTAAGTCGTAGTGATA
>JAYTIA010000573.1:0-3480 GCA_043732145.1 Saprospiraceae bacterium | reverse complement strand
GATAATGCTTGGCAATAATTTATCCGCGTAAAATGTGTTACCTCCGGCATAACGCTGTTCCAAAGCAACATTAAAACAAAAGGAATAAATAAAATGAAGAACAATCCGATAAATAAAATGAAGAAAATTCTTTTATTTTTAGTGCCTGGATCGGAAAATTTATCTTGAAACATAAAAATTAATGGTTAATGGTTAATTATTAATGGTTAATGATAAATTTATTATTTGACCATTAACCATTAATAATTAACCATTATAAATAAATTCGTTGTACAATTCTTTTAAACGATTACGCAAATGCTTAACGGCGTAACCTTTTCTGCTAATAATGGTTTTTATACTTTCGCCGGTTTCTGTTGCTATTTCTTGCAAAGTTTTATCTTCCAATTCATTTTGCACAAAAACATAACGTTGTGCCGCCGGCAATTCATCTAAAGCAGACATTAAAGTATCCCAAAATAATTCTTTCAGTTCTTGTTGTGCCGGGTCGGTAAAATCCGATAATAAAATATCTTTTACGGAGACGTTGCCGTTTTCATCTTCAAAGATAAAATCTTCTAAGTAATCCGTCGGTTTTTTTCTGTATTTATCAATGACTTTATTTTTTGCAACGCGATACAACCAACCGCTCATGCTTTCAATTTCTTCTAAATTTATTGTATTACTCAATTGATACCACACCTCTTGCAAAATATCTTCGGCATCTTCCGAAGATTTTACTTTTCCGCGAATAAAACTTAGCAGTTTATTACCATAATTTTTTACGATACCGGTTATATTGCCCATCGGTTGCCGATCCCTCTCAACGGGAATTTCTTTCATATAGATTTGATACGTTTCGTTCATTTATTTATCATGACGAAATTAGTGCGAATTTACTTTAAAATTAGTTAGTGGTATAAGAGTTAATTAATTGTAAGTATAAATAATTCATGAGCGGAGCTTTTCAAATTCTTCCTTACTATTATAAATAATTGTGTTGTAAGGATTTTCACTGCACCTTTAAATTCAACAGCCGATTTTTTTAAAAGTTTGATGGGCTTGTGCGTTTTATAGCTCACCATTTCAGGTTCTACCGAAATACTAATTTCACCGTAATTATCTAAAACAGCCGCATCCGCGCTGCTGTCGAGCGGATAAATTTTCATTTCACGATCTGCTTCACTCACAACACCCCATTGCATTGATGTGCGTTTTAAAACAGTAGTAGGGTTTGCTTTTTTTTGCGAAAAGGCATTAATGACGATAAACAAAAGACAAAAGAGGATTGATAATTTTTTCATTTTTTTTATTTATTTTTAAAAACGACTTGTTGATTTAATATTGCTGCTATTGGATCAAAAAAACCTTTAAGAGCTTTATAATCTGTCGGAGCACAGGATTTATAATTGTAAATATAATGAAAAATAATTTTGTTTGTTTCAGTAAGCTTGCTTTAACAAAAAAAATTATCAAAACGTTAAATTAATTGTTGCCGAGATGACTTGTGTTGTTTTTATGTGATTTTTTATCCAAAAAAAATTTATTCCCAATAAAACTGACGATATTTGTAAGAAAATTTTCAATGAAACAACTCCTACTTATTCTAGTTTTTTTTGGTGTTTTCCTTTCAAATATTTCTGCACAAACTTTCAATATCGAAGGCGTTGTGGCGGATAGTGCTTTGCACGCATTGCCGAGTGCAGAAGTTAAACTTTTGAACGCGATTGATTCCGCTGTGGTTCAATCACAACAAACCGGCGTGCAAGGAGAATTTAGCTTTAAAAACATCTCCAATAAAAAGAATTATGTGCTGATTATATCGTACTTAGGGTACGTGGACTTTGTGATGAGTATTGATAAAGATAATCCGCCGACAAATATTCCGGTGCAAATGACACCTTCTTCTACCCTACTCCAACAAACGGAAATCGTAGCGCAAAAAGATCCGATTGTCATTAAAGGCGATACGACGGAATATAAATCAAGTTCATTTAAAACGCCGCCTAATTCCACTTCCGAAGAATTATTGAAACGATTGCCGGGTGTGGAAGTGAATAAAGACGGCACTTTAAACGCGCATGGTGATCAAGTAAAACAAATTTATGTAAACGGCAAAAAATTTTTCGGCACCGACCCAAAAATTGCCATGCAAAATTTACCCGCAGATGCGATTGAATCTGTTCAAATTTTTGATGAAAAAAGTGATCAAGCAAAATTTACAGGCATGGACGACGGTGTACGCGACAAAACGATAAATTTCAAAATAAAAGATAAATATACGAAAGGTACTTTCGGAAATATTACCGGTGGTTACGGCACGCAAGATCGTTACGATGCTAAAGGCGGATTGAATAAATTTTCAAATACCGAGCAACTCGCGCTTTTAGGTATGGCGAATGATGTAAATAAACAAAGTTTTTCGCCCGAAGATTTAAACACTTATACGGGTTCAACGGGCGGTGGCGGAAATCGCGGCGGCGGTGGTGCGCCTGCAACCGGTGCAACGCCGGGTTTTACGACAACGATTGCGGGCGGCGTGAATTACAACAACACTGCCTCACCGAAAACAGAAATCAATGGCAATTATTTTTATAATCATTTCGATAGAACGACAGATAAAACAACTGACAGACAAAATTTTTCACCGATAGGTAATTATTCGACACACGCAACAAGTTTGACCGATGCGATAAACGATAATAATCGCGCACAACTCACGATTGATCATAAAATTGATTCATTCAATTCTTTAAAATTTACGTCGCAATTTTCTTACACGTCAAATAATAACGCATCGGCGAGCAATACCGGCACTTTCGATGCTTTAGATTCATTGCAAAATTTTGTCGGGCGCAACGGTAAAACAAACGGACATGGTTACACGAACTCGAATACACTTTTGTTTCGGCATCGTTTCGCGCAAAAAGGACAAACAATTTCCATCAATCTGAATTTTTCCCCGAATAATTCTATTACTGATGCAGTTACTAACAGCACGCGCCAATTGTTCGGCAGAACAGCCGGCACACATACCGGCGTTGATACTACGGTGCAAACCGACAATCGAGATAATCAGAGAAATAATTATTCCGGCAATTTATCTTATACGCAACCCTTAAGTGAACACACGGTTTTGGAAGCCTTATTAACGTATCAACTCACCGACAATCAAGCTAATCGTACAGTATATCGCACTTTCAATCATGAGACTAAATTGGATTCAAGTTTAAGTAATATTTTTGATAATAAATTTACGCACCGTCGCGGCGGATTTAATTATCGTTTGATTTACGACAAATGGCAACTGACAACCGGTGTCCTTTATGAGCAATCGCTTATCAATAGCGTTTCGAGTACAATCGGAAATTTGGACAGGGCTTACTATAATTTTTTACCGAGTTTGCGTTTCCGATATACCTTTCAACAAGGAGAAAATTTGACCGCCGATTACGATACCAACTTGAATGAACCGAGTGTGACGCAATTGCAACCGATACG
>JAYTIA010000572.1:0-3486 GCA_043732145.1 Saprospiraceae bacterium | reverse complement strand
ACGAGTTGCTTTCTGCATAAACACGAATAATAGGTTCGGTATTCGATTTTCTGATATGAATCCAATTGCCGTCCGTAAAATCTAATTTCAAACCATCCACCGTATTGCAGGAACACTGGCGCGTATTACTGTATTTATCGTAGAGACTTTTCAAAATCGCTTCCGAATTAATATTTGACGGCAAACTCAATTTGTTTTTAGAAATCGTATAATTCGGATAACGCGAGCGCAAAAAAGATAAAGATTTTCCGAATTTTGCCAAAGCTGTCAGTATTAATGCAACACCAACAAGCGCATCTCTGCCGTAATGCAATTCAGGATAAATAACACCGCCGTTGCCTTCACCACCGATAACGGCATTGGTTTCTTTCATTTTTTCCACCACGTTTATTTCTCCCACAGCAGATGCCGTATAAATACCATGATATTTTACGGTAACATCGTGTAAAGCGCGCGTTGAACTTAAATTAGACACCGTATTGCCGGGTGTATGTTGCAAAATATAATCTGCCACTGCTACTAAAGTATATTCTTCACCGAAAATTTCGCCGTCTTCACACACTAACGCCAATCTGTCAACATCCGGATCAACGGAAATACCGATGTGCGCTTTTGTTTCCGTGACTTTATGCGCCAACTGCATTAAATTTTCGGGCAGTGGTTCCGGATTGTGCGCAAATTGTCCGTTCATTTCACCGTTAATAACGATGACTTCGCAACCTAATTTTTCAAGCAAAGGCACAATTGAAATCACACCCGTAGAATTTACAGGATCAACCACTACTCTAAAACGTTTTGATTGCACTAACGGCACATCAACAAGCGTTAACGCCAAAACTTTCTGAATGTGATAATCAATATAGCTGTTGTTGGTACTATACTTACCCAAGTTATCAACTGTCGCATAATTCATTTTCCCTTCGGCAGCTATCGCTAAAACTTCCGCACCGGCTGCGGCAGAAATGAATTCACCTTTATTGTTTAATAATTTTAACGCATTCCAATCTTTCGGATTGTGACTCGCAGTTAAAATAATTCCGCCATCCGCATTTTCCGCAGGTACAGCCATTTCTACTGTCGGTGTTGTACTTAAACCGATATCTACAACATCAATGCCGAGTGCCAAAAGTGTATTCACTACCAATTGGTTCACTATATTACCCGACGGACGTGCGTCTCGCCCGATAACAATTTTTGCTTTTTTATTTTTGGAGTTTTTAATTATCCATGCACCATAAGCACCGGCACTTTCTACAATATCATGCGGTGTCAAGTTGTTGCCTTTTTCACCACCGATAGTTCCTCTGAATCCTGAAATTGATTTTATAAATGACACGTGATTATAGGGTTTAATTTTTTATTCAAGCGATTTTTAAAGATTTTTTATAATCGAAAATTAAGGATTGCAAAATTACACAATATTAGTCAACGATAAAAGCATTAAGCATAAAATTACACAAGCATTTTCGTTTTCTTCACTTTATTGCTTGGCGGTTTTATCTCAAAATTAAAACCCTGTGTCAAATAAGTTTTATATTTTTCTTCGTCGAAAGCATAAAGTTGTGCCGGACGATGCGCCATACCGCGTTGAATATCCAATTCACGTAAAATATTCATTTTCAAAAACTTAGTTCTGAAATTACGCTTGTTCAAAGTTTTTCCTATAATTTTTTCATAAAGACTTTGTAATTGACTGAGTGTAAATTTTTGTGGCAGCAATTCAAAACCAATTGGTTGATAACGCACTTTACCCCGCAAACGTTCAATCGCCAAATTAATAATTTCTTGATGATCGAATGCCAAAGCAGGCAAGTCATTTATCTCGAACCAACGTACATCTTGCGCATCCGTATCATCACCTAATTGATGCTCCGTTAAATTAATTAATGCAAAATAAGCGATTGTCACGACGCGTCCGCGCGGATCGCGTCCGGGTGTACCGAAGGTATAAAGTTGTTCGATAAAAATGTTTTCCACCCCTGTTTCGCGTTTCAGTTCGCGCAGTGCTGCCGCTTCTATCGTTTCATTTTCGTCAACAAAACCACCCGGCAAAGCCCAATGTCCTTTGAAAGGTTCTTTCGGGCGTTGGATTAAAAGTGCTTTCAACCGACTCGATTCATCTAAACCGAAAATGACACAATCTACTGTAAGCGTCGGTCGCGGATATTCGTACACATAAGCCATGCGTTTAGTTGTTAGTTGTTAGTTTTACGCGATGTTTTTACTTGAGTCAATCTCTTTTTCGAATTTTTTACAACTCAAACACATTCGATATAATCCATTCATTTTGTTTTAAAGAACGCGAAACGAATAAACACCCAATTATGCTTATTCTTTTTACCATGATAACGTCTATCTTTTTTAGACATTCAGACAATAAAATAAGTGCCCCTAATACGGAATTTTATTTATTTCACATTCCTTATCAGATACAGACATGGGCAAAGATAGAAAAATTAAAAGAAAAACTATAAGAAGAAATCCTTTAGCTCGAAAATTGCACGTGTACTATAATAGAGTAGCGTTAAGCTGCAAGAGGGTCAAGGAAAGTGAAATAAATAAATTATCAAACTATACTTATTCTTTTGCCGTGAAAATGCCTATCTTTTGCGTTAAATATTACCGATATTCGCCTTAAAAGATAGAAATTCTGCCGTGAAAATAATTAAGTCTATTCCGGTACTTTATTTATTTCACGTTCCTAAAAGAAAAACACACTGTTTCTAAGTCTTTTTGAAAGCGCATCAGCAAATTCAAAAAAATAAAATAAAATCATTTTATAAAAAATTATTTTTATTCTTCCGGACAAATTAATTTTCCGGTGCGAAAAAAAATAAAAATGAATAAACCAACTCGACTCTTCGACTTAATAGAATATCAACGCGACAACTTTCCGCAGCAACGCGCTTTTGTGTTCCGACATGAAGGACACGAAACGCCGTATTCAACACAAGATATAATTACATTAGCAGAAAAAATAAGTATCGGTTTGTTGCAAGCAGGTGTACAGCCTGACGATAAAATTGCGACAGTCATCGTAAAAAACCGCCCGGAATGGGTGGCTCTTGATATAGCTTTGTTGCAAATCGGCGCGGTACACGTTCCGGTTTATCCGACAATCAGCAGCAGTGATTATACTTTTATTTTCAACCAAGCAGAAGTAAAAATGTGTTTTATCGGCGATGATTCGACGCAAACTGTCTATAAAAAAATTCAAGCTGCACAAAAAGATATTTTATCACTTAAAAAAATATTTTTGTTTGATATTACCGCCAATCCGAACACCACACATTATTCTGAATTGTTTCCCGATAATTCTACTATCGAGAAAGAACGCTCGCGTTTAGAACGCATCAAAAAAAATATTCGTCCGGACGATTTAGCGACTATCATTTATACATCGGGTACCACCGGCGAACCGAAAGGCGTGATGTTGAGCCACAGAAATATTCTGTCGAATATGTTGTCTATTATTCCCGTCATACC
>JAYTIA010000571.1:0-3500 GCA_043732145.1 Saprospiraceae bacterium | reverse complement strand
AGCGGATTATAATACTTTGTAAACGTTTCAAAAATTATTTTCGCTGCTTGGTTTTTTTAAATTTTATTTTTTTTTGAATTTTTTTTTGAAAAAAATATTTAAAGTGACGTTCGACGAAAAAAAACGCGGTTTTATCGTATTTATTATTAAGTAAATTTATTTTGATGCACTTTTGCAACGGTAAATAACATATAAGGAATCAGAAATAAATAAAAATTAAAACAGGAAAAGTATGAGCGATCTTTGGAACAAATTAAAAGGCGTATTTGTGGTGGAAGATGCCAACGCACCAATTCAACAAAATTCAACAATGACAAATGTAAACGGAACAAGTTCTTCGACGAATACAGTATCCGAAATGAATAATAATTACGTCAATCCTGCAACTGTGCTGAATAATAGTACAGGAGTTGTCAATGTTAAATTTATGGAAGTGCTTTTTGGTGCACTTGAAAAAGCTAATTTACCGGGTTTTGATTATTTAGAATACAAACAAGCACTCGCACAATTATCAACGATGCCGATGGATGAAGCAACGCGCTATAAATCGGCTTATGCAATGGCACAAACGATGGGCGTCACAGCCGAAAAATTGGTCAATACGGCTTTACATTATTTAGATGTGCTGAAACAAGAAGAAGGTAAATTCAATCAAAGTGCAGAATCGCAACGACTCACTCAGATAGAAAGCAGAAACTCAAATGTCAAAAATTTGAATGACATTATTCAACAAAAAGAAGAGCAGATAAGAAAATTGACCGGAGAAATTGAAGCACACAAACAACAATTGCAGCAAACGCAATCTGAAATTGCTCAGGCTGCTTCTAAAATGGATCAAACTAAATCGGATTTCGGTACAGCTATCAAAACGATTACTACTCAAATTTCAATGGATATTAATAATATGAAAAATTACTTGAGGTAAATTAAAATTTAGGAATAAGAAAGAAATAAGTTCTGCCGGTAGGGTTAATTATTTTTTGGTTAGAACTCTTATCTTTTAAGGCGAATATCAAGTAATATTTAATGCAAAAGATAGGATTATGAGCATAAAAGAATAAGCATAACGATGGAATTTATTTCTTTCTCGTTCCTATAGTTTTGTTCCCAATAATATTTATGGTATTAATTTTCGCAACGAAACAAAAAAAAGAACAAACCGGCGACTTTTACTGTTCAAATCACCACTAAATATTATTAAAAGCACCTAAAAACGCTCCGTGAATTAATTCCGGAGCATTTTTTTTAATTTTAGGTAAATTTATCAAAAAATATAGTGTGAACTTATAAAAATAAAAACTTAGTTAAAAGAAGATTTATATAAATATTAATCTGCCGAAATAAAAAATACAAAATTATGTTTTAAGTTTAATTTTCAAACTAACTGCATATCTAATATACAAATGTTTGTCGCAGTTTTGCAGTGCTAATTTAATTATTGGGTTATGAATTATAAATAAAAGTTTATAAACCATAATTTTGATTAACTCCCTGTAATTATTATTGTCATTTACACTAAAAACCAGTTAATTTTATGAATTATTTTACAAAAAATTTTCTTGCAGCTTTGTTATTCTGTTTAACGACTGTTATTTGTCAAGCACAAGCACCGGCAGCTGCACCGGCAGCGGATACAACTAAAAAAGATGTACCACTCAGTATCACAGGTGGTGTTGATGCTTATTATCGTTATTCGGGAAGTAAAGCGGGGTCGCTTACAAGTTATACGGGTGCATCAAATGCTTTTCAATTAGGTATGGCAAATATTGTGGTTGCTAAAGATTTAGGTAAAATCGGTTTCGTTGCCGATTTGTTTTGGGGACAACGGGCGCAAGAAACAAATTACAATTACAATTCACCTACAACGACGCTTACAGCTATTAAACAATTGTACGTAACGTATAAACCTTCGGACAAATTAAAATTCTCGCTCGGACAGTTCTCTACTTTTTTTGATTATGAACTCATTGAGGCATACAATAATTTGAATTATTCAATGTCTTATACTTTTTCTAACGGTCCTTTTTTTCATACAGGTTTAAAAGCTGAATATGCCATCACGCCGGAATTTTCTGCATTGGTAGGTATATTTGATATTACAGATACTAAAGGTTTTTCTGATAATAAACATTTCGGCGCGCAACTCGGATACGTTAAAGGCAGCTTTAAAGGTTATTTAAATTTTTTGACGGGAACAGGAATTGATTCTGCTTCGAACACCAATATCAATTTTGTAGGCAGTTATCAAGTTACACCGAAATTTGGTTTGGGTGTAAATGTGGAAACAAAAAGCGTTTCACCGTATGCTAAATCAGGAAATTCAACTTCAAACAGCTGGACAGGAATAGGAATTTATGCTAACTATGCCGTAAGCGATAAATTTGTTTTGGCTTTACGGGGCGAAAACTTTGATGATAAAAAAGGTATAGTAGGTTATGGTACGACGATGAATGAATTCACACTTTCCGGAAATATAAAAATTGATGCGCTTACTATAATTCCTGAAATTCGTTTTGATTCGGCAGGTGATAATAAAAAATTATTTGGTACAGGTACAAATGCAAGTGCATCTGATTTTTCTTTTTTGTTAGCTGCAACTTATAAATTTTAATCAATTACGAATTATAAATCACTTTTCAGTTTGAAATTTATAATTTTTTACGTTAAAAAGATGAAAAACAGTCTGTATCTTAGTTTTCATAGTTATTTTTGCAGCGTTATTCGTCATTGGCTTATAAATCAGAATTTTCAGAATTAATAAAATGTAAGATGGCAAATTAATATTCTTTAAATTATGAAAATTTTGAAAATTCTGATTTAGAAACCGATAAAATACGAATAGCAAGGAACACAACCAATAACGAATTAATCTTTTCAAATTATTTATTAAACATGAGTTTATCAAGATTTAATGCTTTAGATACCATCTTCAACCGCACGGAGTTCGATGTAAGTCCTGTTGAAATGCCCGCAGATAAAATTGCGGATTTTTATGGTGAAAGTGTATTCAACGATGCTGCCATGAAGCAGTATTTAGACGAAACAACTTATCTCGGCGTAAAAGCTGGTATTCAAAACGGTACAAAATTATCGCGTGAAACGGCGCAAGTGATTGCAAACGGCATGATGGCTTGGGCGCAAGAAAAAGGTGTTACGCATTTCACACACTGGTTCCAACCTTGGACCGGAAAAACTGCGGAAAAACACGACTCATTTTTTACTTTGACACCGAATGGTGAAGTGATGGAAGAATTTAGCGGCGATGCACTCGTTCAACAAGAACCTGATGGTTCCTCTTTTCCTTCAGGCGGCATGCGTGCTACTTTTGAAGCTCGTGGTTATACGGCTTGGGATCCGTCATCACCGGCATTTATTTTTGAAACATCTTCGGGTAAAACTTTATGCATTCCGACCGTATTTTTTACTTACTCCGGTGATGCAATGGATTTCAAATTGCCGCTATTGCGTTCTCAAGACTATTTAAGTAAAGCAGCTGTTCC
>JAYTIA010000570.1:0-3505 GCA_043732145.1 Saprospiraceae bacterium | reverse complement strand
GGCGGTGCTTTAATGTATGCCGGCGCATTATCACGAGATAACAGCATAATCGGTTAATAAAAACTGTCTTAAAAAAAAATAGTCGTTACATTTAACATGTTGCGACTATTTTTTTTAGCTGATGAAAACAGAATTCGTTTGCAATAAACAATAAAATAAAATTTATCATTCACCATTTAGAAAAAATTATTTTCCGCCTACTAATACGTCTTGCAATTTTTTCAAATCATCCCATTTGTTTCCGGCGGCGAGTCCTGCTTGTTGCGCCCATGAAGACGGATTATGAATAGCAAAACGTTTACCGCCCGCGTTTAAAATATCCTCTAAATGTGATTTATCCGTTGTAGATAATTGGGCGAAAGTATGAATACCAGCCGCATTCAAAAGTTCTTCTATTTTCGGACCGATACCTTCAATGCGTTTTAAATCATCTTTTACCGATCCTACGACTTTTGCTTTAACGCTTGAAGTTTTTTTTTCGCTTTTTTCAACCTTTTCGTTTTTGGCAATCGCTTCTTTCGGTGCGGTTGGTGTGGTTTTTATTTCTTGTACGTGTGGAACATTATCTTGTACCTTTTTATGTGCTTGTGTTTCAAATAACTGCGGTACTGAATTATTATTTATCGCCGTTTTTATAAAACTACCCCAAGTCAAATTCATTTTACCGTCTTGATGTGCCAAAGCACGTTCAATCGCATAATTAGCAGTCGTTTCAACAACCCATTCAAAATTCGCTTCGCCGACACTTTTAATATCTGCGTCCGGTGCCGGATTACAAAAATCAATCGCATAAGGAATACCATTTTGAACGCCAAACTCAACTGTGTTAAAATCGTAACCTAAACCTTCATTGAGTGCTAATACATATTCATGCACTTTTTTCAATAATGCCGGCGGTGTAGGCGGACCGTCAATTACATAACGCAAGTGGTGCGGATTGCGCGGTTCGTAAGGCATGATATGAACATATTTTCCGCCGATACAATAACAACGAAAGTATTCATCGAAAATAACTTCAGATTGCAACATCATTACCAATTGTTCTGTTTCGGCGTATTTTTCAAAAAAATCTTCGCGATTATGAATTTTGTAGACACTTTTCCAACCACCACCGGCGTGCGGTTTCATGTAAGCAGGAAAACCGATGTATTCAAAAACAGCGTCCCAAGCGTGCGGAAATTTTAAATTTCTGAAAGAATTTTCAGTTGTATCATCCGGACGTACTCTCGATGGGAGAATTACCGTATTCGGTACCGGTACACCGAGTTTAAGTGCTAAAGCGTTATTGAAAAATTTTTCATCCGCCGACCACCAAAACGGGTTATTAATAACAGCCGTACCGCAAATGGCGGCATTTTTTAAAAATGCGCGATAAAACGGTACATCTTGAGAAATTCTGTCAATAATAACGGCGTATTCACCGCTGTTGCCTTGTTCAACTTTTTCGATAGAAACCGGTTCTGCCACAATACCCGGTATTTTTTTACTGTTTACGCGTTCGACGAACGCCCATGGATAAGTATTTTCTTGTCCGAATAAAATGCCTATTTTTTTCATTGTTTTTTTTAGCTTTCAGCTATCAGGTGTCAGCTGTCAGCTACCGGCTATCAGAACTTCTTTTTTGAAACTGATAGCTGACAACTGACGGCTAAAAACTGATAGCTCGTTTAACTTATAATTGATAAATAATGCGGAAACATTTCGCGCCAAAGTTGCCAATCATGCGCTTGCCACCCGCGCATATCGAGCCAATGCCTGATTCCTTTATGATTCAGAATATTAGATAAAATTTCATTTGCCGGACGACAAATATCCCATTCGGAGGTGCCGAGGATTATTTTCAATTGCCACAAATCCGGATTATTATCATTGAGCAAATAATCTACTGGATTATTAAAATAAACATTGTCATCGTAATATCCGTTTAAAAATGTGCGAATATCAAATGCGCCACTCATACTAATTAGATGACTCACAACATCGGGATGACGAAAAGTAAAATTAGCAGCATGATAACCACCAAAACTTGCGCCGGCAGCAACTATTTTTGCATGACCTGTTTCAAAACGCATCCGTTCAACGAGTTCCCACCGAATCATTTTATCATACCAAACATGGTTTTGAACGCGTTTTGCAGGATGCTCTTTTTTATTGTACCAAGTTAACTTGTCGATTGAATCCGGACAGTAAACGCGCACTTTACCGGCATCAATAAAATGGCTAATACTTTCAATGAGTTTAAAATCTTTACTTTCATAATATCGCCCCATGGTTGTCGGAAAAATTACGACAGGAATACCCGAATGTCCGTATACCAGCATTTCAATATCCATGCTCAGATGAGGAGAGTACCATTTAATATATTCTTCTTTCACGGATTTTTTTTATTTGATGTTTTATTTGACTTGTTTTTGCGAAGATTTCTTTTTCTTTGAGCAAAATTATATTTCTGTTTCAATATATGACATGTCACGTCGTATTTGGTCACAAAATATAATTTCAATTTAGAACAAATAGATACGGTGAAAATTCCAAATAGTTTACTTATTGTTGTTTTTTTAAAATTAAATTTTTTAATTGAAATAATTCGAGATAATTTTCCATCGTAAAACTCAAAGTAAAATTAATGCAAGTTTTTTATAAATTACTACAATCTTTAAATTTATTTAAAGAAAAAAATGATGCAGTATACATGCAACCTATTAATATTCCTTCCAAATATTTGAAACGCGGTGTCAAAGTGGATGCATATTTGCCACCTTCTTATAAAAAAAACAAGAAAAAAAAATATCCTGTCATTTTTTTTAATGACGGACAGGATTTGAGTGCAATGTCAATGATGCAAATACTCACGGATTTGTATAAAACAAATGCCATACCACCGACAATTATTTTTGGTATTTATGCCAATTCGGACAACCGCATCAATGAATACGGTACCGCAAGACAAGCGGATTATATGAATCGCGGTAATTTAGCGGAACAATATACATCGTTTGTAATTCACGAACTATTGCCAACTTTAAATACAGAATTTGCTTGTACTACCGATGCCGATGCGCGCGTCTTTGCCGGTTTTTCGTTAGGTGGTTTGGCTGCTATTGATTTGGTTTGGGCAAATTCAAATTTATTTCATAAGGTCGGCGTATTTTCCGGTTCTTTATGGTGGCGGAGTGCGCCTTATCAATACGGTGATAATGATGACCAGCACCGTATTATGCACGATATTATCCGTACAGGTACTTATCAAGAAAATATGAAATTTTGGTTTGAAGCCGGCACAAAAGACGAAACCGCAGACAGAAATAAAAACGGAATTATTGATGCAATTGACGATACACTCGATCTTATAAATGATTTATCTGCATTAGGCTATAAACCGCACGGCGATATAAAATATGTAGAAGTTCAAGACGGCGAACATAATCCGCAAACATGGGGAACTGTTATGCCGGATTTTTTGAAATGGGCAGTGAGTTAATTAAAATGAAAAATGAAATTTAAT
>JAYTIA010000569.1:0-3505 GCA_043732145.1 Saprospiraceae bacterium | reverse complement strand
AAACGGGACGTTACTTGTTGCGCTTAGAAAACGATGTAAAAGAAATAGTTGTATCAGCGCCGGCATTAAAGTTTGGTGTAAAAATCGGTAATGCTTTTATTGAAGAAAATGTATCTTATATTGTCTATGTTCCCGTTGGTGTTGAAGTGAATGTGGCACCAAAAACACCTGCAAAAACTGTGGCAAAACTTAAATAGCACTTGAATTTATAGAATTTGATAAGTATGGGCTTGCTTTCTTGCTGCTTCTGCAAAATCCAAACCGCTACTCGCAAAAATAATATCACGCGAAGAATTGAGGAGCAACCCACCACTTGCGTTGCTGCCGTATTTAATAATTTTTTGTGCATCACCTCCTTGCGCACCAACTCCCGGCACGAGAAAAAAATAATCTTGTGCCAATGCTCGAATATCTGCCAATTTTTCCGGATGCGTTGCACCTACCACGAACATTAAATTTTCGGCATTCCCCCACGTTTGCGCTTTTTGAATCACCCGCTTGTACAAATCATTTTCAAATTGAAAATCGGCTGAACCTCTATTCGATGTGAGTGCCAATAAAATTACCCACTTCCCCGTAAAATCTAAAAACGGTTTCACCGAATCTTCACCCATATAAGGAGCAACGGTGACAGCGTCAAAAGGTAAATGTTCAAAAAATGCTTTGGCATACATTCTCGAAGTATTCCCAATATCGCCACGTTTAGCATCGGCAATTTTAAAATGTGCGTTGCCGATATAGTTTACTGTTTTTTCCATCGCTTGCCAACCCTTCGCGCCTTGCGCTTCATAAAAAGCCGTATTGATTTTATACGCCACGCACAAATCGCGTGTCGCATCAATGATTTTTTTATTGAACTCAAAAATCGGATCCGATTTTTTTAAAAGGTGCGGCGGTAAACGATCAAAATCCGAATCTAGACCGACACATAGAAAAGTTTTTCTTTTTTTAAAGAGAGCGGTAAGTTCAGTGCGCGTCATAACAAATAAAAAATGGAAAATAAAAAAGAGACCGCAAAGTTAAGCTTCAAAGTTTTTAATTCTATTGCCGGACTCAGAAATAAACCGGTGCCGATAATACTTTTATAATTCACCGTATTCATCCGCTTACGAAAACACAAAAGATACAATGTTTCGGCATTGTATCTTTTGTGTTTTGCTTTTAGCAGCAGCTATTCTAATTCGGAAAGTTTATCATAAATCCACCTCAAAGAAGCAACACCGGCTTTTTTCTTATCCTCTTCAATTTCGGCGCGTATTTTTTCTATTTCCGGCTTATCGCCGGGTATAAGTTTTAATAATTTTTTTATGTATTTAATAAAGTTGAGGTAAAGTAACCTTCTGTCAGTCGTTATTTCTTTGTGCCGATTTAAAAAAGTTTTAAAACTATCCATAAGAGCCATTAGCGCATTGTCTTCATCTAACTCATAATAAATAGCAATGAGTGTAGCTTTTGAATTTAAATTATATCCTAAATCATTGAATTCTACTGCATTAAGTAGAGGAATTGCTTTTTCATATCTTTTTTGATAAAAATAAAGCATCGCATAGTTGTATCTCACTGCATTTTCTTGTTGATCAGAAGGCAATTTGTTTTTATAAGCGTCTAAAAATTCCTCAGTCCATTTATACTCTCCTAACCTCAAAGCAATTGTAACAGCATTTCTAAAAAGCCATGGATCGAATTGACTGTTTTCTAATAAAAAATCTGTATTTAAAAGATATTTGAACAATTCTAAAAATTCTTTAGAAAAAGGAATACTACCTTGGTTGAGTTTTTTTAAAGTATAGTTGAGTAAATAAAAATAATTAGATTTATTTTCACTTTGAGCAAGTAAGCCCTCATTATGTTGAAGCATTTTTTTTAGCGTGTAATAATGGCTGTCGTCCTCACTATCAATATAGGTTTGATAAATTGAAAAAGAAATCGAAATAGGTGGAATTTCTTTGTATTGATATTTTTGTAAGTGCTGAATAATTTCATCCACGAATAATAAATTGTATTCGTGAGATATCAATTTTTTTCGGCTCAAAATTGTACAATACCATCTCATTTTTTCTGCCAAATAAAAATAATCTAAATTATTGATAATAAGTTCGATATTACTTTTTTCCGAGCGGTTAATATCACCCTCTTTTAAATTGTATAAATTTTTCTGAATTTGATATTGTTTGAAATAATATTCGGAGGTGCGATACGGATAACGTTGGCTTTCTACTTCGGCGTTGCGTTCGGCGTTGGTGTAGAGTTTATCTAATTTGTGTTGCGTGACTGCTTCAATTAAATAACTCGCTTGTTGCAGTTTGTCGCGCTCATAAACTTCTTGCGATAAAAAATTTTCTGTCAAACTCAATAAATCGGAGCAGTGTTTCCTGAAACGTAGGTCGTTGTAGTCGCCTTGCGTGTCCGGTAATTTTTGCCAAATGTCTTGCTTTGTCAGCACCGGTGCTTTACCGTTCTGTTGGTGGTGTTGCAGTAATATATCGAGGAGCACGACCAATGTTTCATTGGCGTTGAAATACGGCGATTGCACGTATTTGCGCAAACGGTTTTGTTCGATGCGCTTGAGTTGGGTAACTACTTGGTATATTTTGCTGTCTGTCATAGTTGATGTGTATTTTCTGTTTCTGAATCAGAATTTTTAGAATTTCCTGAAATTCTGATTCAGAAAAAAAATAAATCGAAAAAATTTCTATGTTTTGAAATTTTTTATAAAAAACGGTATGGTAATTGTTTCTAATAATAATACTCTTATAGTCCCGCCATCATAACATTGTTCAAAAAAATAATTATTCTATTATAATTATTTTTCTATTTATTTATTATTTGAACAACAGTGTAAAATTCATACAATCAGTTGATTAAATCAAGTGTTTTGAAAAATATTTTTACTTTATAAAAATAAAATTATTTCATTGAAGGTGAAACAAACTACTTAAATATTATTTTCTGAGAAAAACTTATTAATTTAACCTTTAAATTGCACGGTCAATATGAAAAAGCCCATACGTAACATATTTATATACGCACCTATTGCGTTGATTTTTTTGAGCGCAATTTCGCTCAAGGGTCAATCTGTTGTGGCTGTTCCCGACTATACCGGCACGAACATCAACACGCCCGTAACGGTCAACGTATTATCCAACGACATTAACGTTACTCCTAACGGTATTATTGACAAAGTAGTACTTGTAAATAATTGTACCGCAGTTATCAGCCACAATAATTTAATTATCACGCCGAACCAAGATTTTGTCGGTGTGGCTCTTTTAAATTATACCGTTTGCTCCGACGGCACACGCACCAATTGTTCTACCGGATTGGTAGCAGTTAATGTAGCCCAGCAACCGACACCTATTTACGATGAGCAGACGCTTTATGTAAAACCGGGACAAAAAACGCAATTTACTTTACCGGCGATATATAATTCGATGACACAAATACCGCGCACAGATAGCGGTGGTACTGTCAAATATTTGCAACAAGGACTTTACTCTTATACGCC
>JAYTIA010000568.1:0-3506 GCA_043732145.1 Saprospiraceae bacterium | reverse complement strand
TTTAAGACTTGTTAGTGAAAATTAATTATTTCGGAATAAAAGTCAGTTTTAGCGTCCCGCATACACCAACAAAACTGAAACATCTGAAGGAGAAATACCGCTGATACGCCCGGCTTGACCAAGTGTACGCGGTTTTATT
Organism: Saprospiraceae bacterium; assembly: GCA_043732145.1. Classification (GTDB taxonomy): domain Bacteria; phylum Bacteroidota; class Bacteroidia; order Chitinophagales; family Saprospiraceae; genus JAAFJT01. The sequence goes on along the minus strand of JAYTIA010000568.1, from coordinate 3,367 downwards.
TTCGTTAATTTTGTACGCGCTTCCATAGAGAGAGACGGAATTGCGTGATAATTAAAAGTTTCACTGATACGCAAATCATCGAACTTGCGCATTTTTTCAGCCATCTCGTGTTCTTTTTCTATGTAGGTTTCGTACTTAATCGTTATTTCCGCTTCTTGAATCGTTTCATTATTAAAAGGTTCTAAAAAATTATTTAAAACCGGCAATTTTTTTCTTAAATCTTCTAAATTAATTTGCGGACGTAATAATAATTTATGCAACTTCATCCGTTGTTCGATAGGAGAGGAGTCCACGCTTTCCAAATACGGGTTGACTTGATCGGGTGAAATACTTGTATTTTCCAACCATTTTGCAATATCTTTTGCACCTTCTATTTTTTTATTCACGCGCTCCAAACGTTCTTCGCTGCCAATCAAACCTAACTCTGCTGCTTTCGGTGCAAGACGCATATCGGCATTGTCTTGACGCAATAATATACGATATTCAGCGCGACTTGTAAACATTCTATAAGGTTCTTCAGTGCCTTTCGTGACGAGATCATCAATCAAAACACCGATATAGGCATCGGAACGTTTCAAAATAAACGCTTCTTTTTCTTTGACTGCTAAATGTGCATTGATACCCGCCATTAAACCTTGACAACCGGCTTCTTCATAACCGGTAGTGCCGTTAATTTGTCCTGCAAAAAATAAATTTTTAATTAAACGCGTTTCCAACGTTAAGTCCAACTGCATCGGTGGAAAATAATCGTACTCGATGGCATAACCCGGACGAAACATTTTTACATCTTCAAAACCTGGAATTAATTTCAAGGCTTTGAACTGCACATCTTCCGGTAGCGACGACGAAAAACCATTCACGTAAATTTCACAAGTATCCCAACCTTCCGGCTCGATAAATAATTGATGGCGATTTTTATCAGCAAAACGATTTATTTTATCTTCGATAGAAGGACAATAACGCGGACCCAAACCTTGAATACGTCCATTGAACATTGGAGAACGATCGAAACCGGTTTTCAACATCTCATGCACTTTGTCGTTCGTATAAGTGATATGACAAGGTAATTGTTTTTCGAGCTTCGGTGTATCAGTGAAAGAAAATTTAGAAGGATTCACGTCGCCATTTTGCACTTCCATCCTGTTGTAGTGCAAACTGCGTCCGTCAACACGGGGCGGCGTTCCTGTCTTCATACGTCCGGATTCAAAACCCAACTCTACCAATTGTTCGGTAATACCTTTTGCGGCAGATTCGCCTGCTCGTCCGCCACCTAATTGTTTTTCTCCGATGTGAATTATGCCGTTGAGAAAAGTGCCGTTAGTCAACACAACTGCATCAGATTCAATTTCCAAACCCATTGATGTGCGCACGCCGCAAACACGTTTATCTTTTACGATGAGTCCGCTCACCATTTCTTGCCAAAAATCTATATTAGGGTGTGCTTCCATCATCGTGCGCCATTTGCGAGCAAACAACATTCTGTCACTTTGCGCACGCGGCGACCACATTGCCGGTCCTTTCGATAGGTTCAACATTCTGAATTGAATCATCGTTGTATCCGTTACGATACCGGAATAACCACAAAGCGCATCAATTTCGCGCACAATTTGTCCTTTCGCCACACCACCCATAGCCGGGTTGCACGACATTTGCGCGATGTTCTGCATATTCATCGTTACAAGCAAAACTTTTGAACCCATATTCGCGGCTCCGACCGCTGCTTCGCATCCGGCATGACCGGCACCCACCACTATCACATCGTATTTTGGAAACATTTTTTTGTTTTACTTTTCTATTGAAAAAGTGTGCAAAGTTCGTTTGTTTTAGCGGTATTTACAAAAACATTTTATTATCTTTATCTCGAAAAGTATTTAAAGAAAAATTGTTTTTATTGAAATTTTACTAAAAGGCGTATTAAGGAATGAAAAATTTAATTAAACTCTGCATTATTTTAATTGCAACAGTGCTTGCAATGCCCCATGCGTTTGCACAAAAAGATACGCACAAAGAACATTGGATAAAAATTTTTAACGGCAAAAATTTATCCGGTTGGGATATTAAAATTGCCCAACACCCGCTCAACGATAATTTCAAAAAAACTTTCCGTGTTGACAGTGGTATGTTGCGCGTTTCTTACGATCAATATCAAAAATTTAATAACCAATTCGGACATCTTTATTATAAAACGCCATTGTCTTACTACAAAATAAAAATGCAATACCGTTTTCTCGGCAATCATGTGCCGGATGCACCCGAATATGCGAATGGCAACAGCGGCATCATGATACATTCACAATCCGCACAAAGTCTGAGCATAGATCAAACTTTTCCGGTTTCACTCGAAATTCAATTATTGGGTGGTTTATACATCGGTAAACGCACCACCGGAAATGTTTGTACACCCGGCACACAAGTCAGTATGAACGGTGTGTTGAGAGCAGAACATTGTATAGATTCTAAATCGAAATTTTATGACAATGAAAATTGGGTAAACATTTTGGTTGAAGTTTATGGTGATTCGCTCATAAGAAGTACAGTAGAGGGCGAGAATGTTTTGGAATTTCAAAAACCGACGACGGATAAATATTTTGTAAATGCCGAACACAATTGGACAACTGCACATGTTTTAGATTCTATTTCTTGGATAAATAAATCCGGAACGCCTTTAACAAAAGGTTATGTAGCCTTACAAGCCGAAAGTCAAAATATTGATTTTAGAAACATCGAGTTATTGAATCTAGAAGGTTGTATGGATCCTTTGGCAATAAATTATAAGGCTTACTATGTTAAATCCGATAAAACTAAGTGTAGATATTAAGTAATGAACAATGAACAATTCTGCTATAAATTAATTGTCTATTATTTGTACTAAATAAAATCAGAAGTAATTTTTTTTTAAAACGTACATTGAAAACATTTTCTTATCTTTTATTTTTTCTAAAGAAAACTAAATGCGCTATATCATGTCTAGAAGCAAAACCAATTTTTTAAAATTTTTATCGAGCTTTTTTATTTTTTCAATTTTTTTAGCACCCGTATCAAAAGCGCAAACTAAAATTAATATAGATGAAGATTGGAAATTTCAATTAGGTCATGCCGCCAATCCTGAAAAAGATTTTAATTACAGTATTGCCACCATTTTTTCTAAATCGGGTGGTGGTTACAATACAGCCATAGATCCGAAATTTAATGACAGCACTTGGCGCAGTTTAAATTTACCGCACGATTGGGCTGTCGAATTACCTTTTGCAAATGTAAAAAATGCCGATGTTGAATCGCACGGATTTAAACCGGTGGGCGGATTGTTTCCGGAAACGAGTATTGGTTGGTATCGAAAACATTTTTCGGTGGCTAAATTAGATTCGGG
>JAYTIA010000567.1:0-9138 GCA_043732145.1 Saprospiraceae bacterium | reverse complement strand
CGACATAAATGCCGAAGAGATGTCACATCCAGACCACTAAAAAAATCTGACCCCTGCACATCAACGATATTAAACCTTGAAAAAAGTTCTTCGCTGTACCAACCTAGTTCGCGCGTTTTTTTTATAGCAATGGCATGATACGGATTTTTATATGCAAAATTTGTCATCGCCGTACCCGTTTGCCAAATGCTGACTGTTGCTTGTTGCACCCAAGGCAATTCGCCAACACCGATGCTGAAAAGTTTTTCAGGATAATTCTCTATCGAAGCACTTGCTGCGGGTACATATTTCCAAAAATTAAAAATATGCTTTTTCTTAATGGTGGCGCGTGTGAGGACGGCAATCGGTTTAGTTGCATCGTAAACACCGCCAATTATGAACGGATTTTTTCCGTCCCAGACACCATGCACCATTGTCGGTTGTAAATAAAAAGTAACACAATCGGTCGCATGTTTTCTGTAATCGGTAAAAAAAGAATGGTGATTGAAAAAATCGTCGGCAGCTTCTCGGGATTCCCAGCAAGCCAGCCATGCATACATACCTAAGTTTGGTGTCATAGAAAAACCGCTGTCGCTACCGGTGCCAAGCATTTTTGCAAACGTGCGTCCGACAATTTTTCGGTTGACAAATGACCGCAATCCCATTTCTTTAAACGCAAAGAAGCGGTTGCCCATGCTTTCAAAATTAAAAAATGTAATAGTAGTTATGATGATGTAGAATTTGAAGATATTAACATGTCATCGTTGCAATTTGTTTTTAGCAGTGGCGAAACAAGTGTAATAGGTATTAAAAATTGTTTAGAAGAAGGATTATGATATCGTAAATAGCAAGATTTTATAGTGCAAGAAAATAATTTTTTATTCATTTTTAAATTCTTCACGCAATTTATTTTTCTTGAAACTACACCAATTGTGTGGCGCTTACCAAAATATGACATTTTTCATAAAACATTTTATTTTATTCTGCGTATATTGCGTGTACAATTATTTATTTATAAATTTGTGCCGTTTTAAAATGACTAAGGAAGAATAGATAGAGATAATCTTCTTTGTGAAAAATCTTCTTTTAATATTTATTCTTTGTTCCTCCATGTTTGTAGTTAACGGCGTGTTAATTTATTTGTAAGGTGAACGATTTAGGATGATCGAGCGTTATATCATCGTTATTAAAAAGAAAAGTATGATCTCCGAGAGAGATTTTATAATAATTATGTTCATGGGATTATAAGTTTGTTGTTGGGGCCGTTTCGATTTTTTCGAACCGGCTCTTTTTATTTTTGTGAATACTTTCTTGGAAAATACAAATGAAATGTTAAACACTCCGTTAGCATTTTTTGGTTCAAAACTTTATCTATATCTTTGGTTTATCAAAATTGAAAGAAATTTTTTTTTCATATTGATCATTAATAAGGTTTTAGTTGGTTTTGTTTGTAATAGTTTTGAGGATAGCTTTATCATAAAGGCTATCCTTTTTTGTTTATTAATTTCGGAAAAAAAAATTAAATTTGTCCGTAAAAAATTTTAAAAAATGGCGGCAACAGCAATCTTAGAAAAAAGAGTTCAGAAAACTATTAAATATTCCTTTTAACTTTTCCGATTAAATTAAAAATTTAATGTACGAAACGCTCATCAAAGAACTTAAACAAAGCCATATTCATCTCATAGCCGTTTCGAAAACAAAATCCAACTCGGCAATTTTGGATTTGTATAACAAAGGACAACGCCTCTTCGGCGAAAATTATGTACAAGAACTCACCGAAAAACAACCGCAATTACCGGGAGATATTGAATGGCATTTCATCGGTCATCTTCAAAGTAACAAAGTAAAATTCATCGCACCATTCGTCAATACGATTCAAGGTGTGGATTCACTTCGGTTGGCACAAGAAATAAATAAACAGGCAGAAAAAAATAAGCGCGGCATTAATTGTCTTTTACAATTTCATATTTCTAATGAAACAACAAAATTCGGATTTAATTTAATCGAAGCAGAAGAAATGCTGACGGCATACGCGCCCACAACTTTCAAAAACATAAATTGGTGTGGTGTAATGGGCATGGCAAGTTTTACGGACGATAAAAAACAAGTCCGTACGGAATTTCAAGTACTAAAAAATATCTTTGATACACTTAAAGCAAAATTTTTCTCGACCTCACCGGATTTTAGAGAAATCTCAATGGGTATGTCCGATGATTATAAAATTGCCATTGAACATGGTGCAACGATGGTACGCATCGGGAGTTTACTTTTTGGTAAGAGATAAATTTGCTTTGAGGTTTGAGCTTTGAGTAAAAAAAATATTTTAGCCAATTCAATATCCCTTTTCCCCTATTTCTCACATCTTAAACATTAAAAACTTATGGCTCAAAGCACAAAGCACAAAGCTCATATAATAATACTAAAAAAAGGAAAAAGCGAAGCCTTGCGCCGATTTCATCCATGGATTTTTTCCGGTGCGATTGCTACGATAGATAAAGACATACTAGAAGGTGATATTGTACACATCGCCACCGAACAAGGTAAAATTGTCGCTACCGGTTTTTACAGCGATGCTTCTATCGCCGTGCGCATTTTGAGTTTTTCGGAAACTGTTATTGATATCGATTTTTGGAACAAAAAATTAAAATCTGCTTTTCAAGCACGTCAAGCAATGGGATTAATTGATAATACTTCGACAAATTGTTTTCGGTTGGTTCATGCGGAAGGAGATGGTTTGTCGGGTTTGATTGTTGATTTTTATAACGGCGTTGCTGTCGTTCAATGTCATGCAGTCGGTATGCACCGGATGACGCATTTTATCACCACTGCTCTAAAAAATGTTTTGCAACACCGACTCGTTGCGGTTTATGATAAAAGCCATGAAACTTTACCGCCGAATTACGTTGCAGAAAATAAAATTCAAAACGGTTATATTTTTGGCGATGTTATAACACCGCATACTTGTTCCGAAAACGGTAACAGTTTTGCGATTGATTGGATAACCGGACAAAAAACCGGATTTTTTTTAGACCAACGCGATAATCGCGCTGCACTGATGCATTATGTACGAGACAAAAAAGTTCTGAACGCTTTTTGTTACTCCGGCGGATTTTCTGTTTACGCGCTTAAAGCAGGCGCGGCAGAAGTTTGTTCCGTTGATATTTCTCCGAAAGCGATTGATTTAACACATCAAAATATCAAACTTCAAAACCATGAAACTTTTGAATCAAAACACACTGCTATTGTTGCCGATGTTATTTCTTTTTTGAAGGAGCATGAACAAATGTACGATGTCGTGATTGTTGACCCGCCCGCATTTGCCAAAAGTGTTTCTAAACGTCACAACGCCGTTCAAGCATACAAACGTTTGAATGAAATGGTACTTCGTCGCATCGTTTGCGGCGGTATTTTATTTACATTTTCTTGTTCGCAAGTTGTTGACCGTCAACTTTTTTACGATACGATTGTCGCTGCCGCTATTGAAGCTAAACGCAATGTGCGTGTTTTGCAACAACTGACACAAGGTGCCGACCATCCGGTCAATATTTTTCATCCGGAAGGCAGCTATTTGAAAGGGTTAGTGTTGTATGTGGAATAAAATTAAATGTCTGAACCATGATTTTTATGATTTAAAAATCATGTAAACTTATTTTAGAACAATAAAATATAACTCAAACAAAAAAAACCTTCCAAGCATCAAGCTCGAAAGGTTTTTTTTATTAAATGTTATTTTCTGAATCAGAATTTTCAGAAGGAGCAGAATTTTTAGAATTTGGAGTCATGCGAGAAATCTCTTGCAATCGTACATTTTATTAATTCTAAAATTCTGAAAATTCTGATTCAGAAACTAACGATTCCTTATTAAGATTTCGCTTTCAACGTCTTTTTAGCCGGCACCGCAGGTGTAATCGGTGTGGAAGTATTAGTTGTCACCGTTGTTTGCGGTTTATATTCCGATAAGTCGAGATTTTTAGAGAAATCCAACATAATCGGTGCAGCGATGAAGACAGAAGAATAGGTTCCTGCTGCAATACCGATGAGTAATGCGAAAGAGAAACCGCGTAAACCACTGCCACCGAAAATAAATAGAATTAATAACACCATTAAAATAATGACTGATGTGATAATCGTACGACTGAACACAGAGTTAATCGCAGAATTAATCACTTCCGACATATTTTTACCGGATGAAACGTTGTTGCGCATGTATTCGCGAATACGGTCGTAAACTATTACTGTATCGTTAATAGAGTAACCCAAAATCGTCAGAATTGCTGCCACTAATGCTTGATCAATCTCGAGAGAGAAAGGCAAAATACCGTGGAAAATTGCAAAAACTGACAAAGTAATAAGCGCGTCATGAACCGTTGCAACAATAGCACCCAAAGAATACTGCCAACGGCGGAAACGAATTAAGATGAACGCCGCAATACCCAACAAACCAAAAATCGCTGCTTTCGTTGATGAATTTTTAATGTCATCGGCAACCGTTGGGCCTACTTTTGTTGAAGAAATGATGTGTGTTACGTTCGCATCACTTTTTTTGAAATCTGCTATTTTTAAACCGCCACCGTCAACAGAAGCGTTAATACCTTCGAATAATTTTTGAACAACTTGATCTTGTGCCGTCGTTGAATTATCTTTTACCAAATAAGATGTCGTTATATTGAAAGTATTTTCCGTACTTACCGATTTCACAACAGTGGATTGATTATCAAAAGATTTTGTGAGTGCGGCACGTAAATTATCGGCATTAACGGATTTATCGAAATGCACCGTATAAGAGTAACCGCCTTTAAAATCCACACCTAATTCAAATCCGCGAGTTGCTACCGCAAAAATACCGGCAGCGATAATTAAACCGGAGGCCAAATAAGCCGGACGACGCAATTTCATCCAATCAACATTAATATTTTTGAAAGCATTTTCAGAGAAAGGCGCCCAAAATTTTATTTTCCATCCACGTTCTACCCAAAAATCAACCAATAAACGCGTTAAAACGAAAGCCGTGAATAAAGTAAAAATGATACCGATAGCTAACACGATACCGAATCCTTTAATAGGACCTAAACCAAAATAATAAAGTGCTAAAGCTGCAATGAAAGCCGTCACGTTACCATCAATGATAGCACTGAAAGCGTGTTTGAAACCCTCACTGATGGCAGTTGCCATATTTTTTCCGGCGTTCAACTCCTCTCGAATACGTTCATAAATAATTACGTTTGCATCTACCGCCATACCCATCGTTAAAACAATACCTGCAATGCCCGGCAAAGTCAACACTGTTCCTTTCGATGTGAGCATACCGATAATGAAAAATAAATTCGCAAATAACGCAATGATAGATATTAAACCACCTGTCGAATAATAAATCCACATAAAAATCAAAATCGCTAAGAAAGAAATACCGAGCGATAACATAGAAGAGTGAATGTTTTGCGCACCCAAAGTAGGTCCTACCGTACTTTCTTGTATAATTTCCGTGCGTGCCGGTAATTTACCGACTTCTAAAATACTCGCCAAATCTTTCGCGCCTTGCGCATCGTAATTACCTGTGATGGATGATTGTCCGCCCAGAATCGGTCCGTTGCTTAACCCGGGTGCAGAAACAACTTGACTGTCTAAAACAATTGCTATTTCGCGTTTTTCGTTGTAGGCTTTTGTCGTCAATTGTCCCCAACCGGCTGCACCTTGAGGATTCATAGACATAGATACTTCAAAATTACCGCCGCCTTTTTCTGTCGGACGCGCTTGTGCCGTTGTAACACATTCACCCGAAAGTGATGCACCATCTTTGCCCGGCGATTTTTTCAGAGCATATAATTCGTAAGTCCCGGTTGATTTGCCGTCTTTATCTTTTATCGCTTCTTTCGACCAAGCAAAAACCACATCGCGCGGGAATTTTGATTGAACATCCGGTTGAGATAAATAATCGTTAAGTGCTTTTTTCTTATTTTTATCCGCATAACCAAGGATTGCAGAACCTTGTTGCACCTGATTTGGCATAAAAATAGATAAAATCGGTCCCGCTTTTTTCTGATTAGAACTATCTTTTTTAATTGAGTCCTCACTCATACCGGTTTGTCTAGCTTTCAACATATTGTCGGCATCCACCAAACCTTTAAAAATCGGCTCGTCAGAAGTGCGATATACTTCCCAAAATTCCAAATTAGCAGAGGCTTGCAAGAAAGTACGTGCACGTTCCGGATTTTCGATACCCGGAAGTTCAACGACAATAATATCTCTACCTTTATCTAAAGTAACATTCGGTTGCACAACGCCGAGTCTATCAATACGCTCTTTCAAACGATTGGTAGTTAATTCGACCGTTTCATTCGCTTTTTCTCGGATAAGCGTTTGCACTTGCGCATCACTCGATTCTAAATTGAGATTATTTTTCAAAGCCGCGTTGCGTGCAAATACAGTTGCCAATTTACCGGCACCGGCAACCTTTTGATATTCTTCAACAAAAAGTTGAATAAAATCCAATTGCGATTCTCTCTGACGCGATGTTGCATTCGCCATTGCTTGGGTGAAATTCGGGTCGGTACTGTTGCCGCTCAAAGATTTTAAAAAATCTTTTAAGTCAACGCGCAAAAGCACGCTCATACCGCCTTTCAAATCGAGACCCAAAGCCAACTGTTTGCTTTTAAGTTCTTGATAAGTGTAATTGCCGATGAGTGGAATACTCATTACTTTTTCGCTCGACATGGAATCGAGATACGCAATTCTGTATTCTTTTTTTGCTGCCGCACGGTTTTCGGGTGTAGAGAGTGCACTTAATCGTTCTGCGTAACTGTCTGCTGCTTTTTCAACTTTATTGGTCGGAAAATAATATAAGAACTGACCTGCGCAAATTATTAGTAGCAACACCAAAAAAAACGTAATTAATCCTTTACTTTGTTGCATCGTTAGTGAGTTTTAAAAAAATTATTATAGCAATGGGCTTTGAGCTGTTAGCTTTGAGCTTTAAAATTTAAGTTATAAATTCGGATATTTATAGCTTAAAGATAACAGCTCAAAGTTATTTTTTTGTCAAAATCCGAAAAAATCGAAATTGGCGTGCAAATATAAAACTTTTGTTGAAAAAATTAGTTTTTTCTTTAAAAAAGCGGCGACATTAAGTGTGTCTTTGCATTTTTTATTACTGTCTAAAATTATTCCAAAAATATTAAAAAGAGATAAAGTGTTGCAAAAATAATTGATAATACACTTTCTTTTTTCAATTGTAGCTAATTTCTCTACCTGATCTAATTGCGGACTAACGGCAAAACTGAAAAGCATCATTGCAAATAAAAAAATGCCGTCGTATTATCTACGCGGCATTTTTTTTTTGCGGAAATTACTCGCAAATTTCGAGACGGTGAATTTTTAATTTATAATCACCTACCCAATTTTTTAAACTCTTGCAGACCTAAATAAAATCCTATACCGAAAAGTATGGAAATCAGACCCGCGAATAACGGGATTAATTCAGTCATTTTTTGATTGATTGATGAGTTTTAAATAAATACCAAATGCTAAAATTGACGGAACCCAAATGCCAACAAATATTGCCGATTCTCTTTCTCCCTTAAACCAAGAAACTTCAGAAAATATGAGTGATAAGAAAGCTGCAAGCATGAGCAGTAAGTCGGAAGTGGTGAATTTTTTAAACATGAATTTTAAATTTTTTCTATTTAGCTTTTTAACAATTATTTATTTGATAAAGTTTTAGTTTCCGAGATTTTTTACTTTTGCACAATTTTAAATTTAGTAAATAAGTACGGGTGAAAAATTATTAAATTTGAAGTATGCATTTATACTTGTGCAAGTGTACGAAAATATTTGAGTTACCGCATAACTTTGCACTTTTATTATTTATTTTCGGTGCATTAGAAACGCAAAATAAATAATCTACCGAACTAATACCGACCGCCTATACAACATGAAAGCTAAAAAATCTTACGGGCAACATTTTCTCAATCGCCCGGACATAGCAGAAAAAATTGCGGAAAGTTTAACACTCACTGAACGCTATCCGCGTGTTTTAGAAATTGGTCCCGGTCAAGGTGCGCTCACAAAATACCTCATCAATAAACCCTATACGCTGAAATTGGTGGAAGCAGATGCCGATATGTCAGCTGCTATAAGGAAAATTTTTTTGAATTTCAATCCCGATAATCTCATTTCAAAAGATTTTTTAAAACTCGATTTATCCAAAGTATTTGACAATCAACCTTTTTGTCTCATTGGAAATTTTCCGTACAACATTTCTACACAGATATTGTTTGCCATGATAGATAATCATGCGCTCGTACCGGAAATGGTAGGTATGTTTCAACGGGAAGTCGCAGAAAGGGTAGTAGCTCCACCCGGAAATAAAGTTTACGGTATTATCAGCGTTTTGGTACAAGCCTTTTACGACGGCAAATTACTTTTCGGCGTTGATAAAAATTGTTTTATCCCGCCGCCCAATGTACAATCTGCCGTAATTCGGCTCGTCAGAAAAGAAAATACGGATTTAGGATGCAATGAAAAACTGTTCCGGCGCGTTGTTAAACAGGCGTTTTCTCAAAGGCGCAAAATGCTGCGCAACACTTTGAAAATGTTTTTTCCCAAGGATGATACATTACTGCTCGAACTTTTTTTTGAAAAAAGACCGGAACAATTATCGCTTGAGGAGTTTATAAATTTAACAAAAAAAATAGAAATTCAATTGACAATTGACAATTGACAATTGATAACTACAAATTATTATATGCCATGTGAATTGTCAACTGTCAATTTATGATAAAAATTAGGGATATAAAAGTGAAAATATAAAAGCGGAAATGGAAGTTATTAAAGATTCTATAGTAATGATTAAATCGTATGCTTTTGCATTACGAGTCATCAAACTTTACAAGTATCTGATATCAGATTGGAAAGAGTATGTTCTATCGAAACAAATTTTGAGAAGCGGGACAAGTATAGGAGCATTAATAAAAGAAGCGGAACATGCTCAATCAAAACCCGATTTCATTCATAAAATGAATATTGCCCTTAAAGAAGCCAATGAAACAGAATACTGGTTAATGCTTCTTAAAGACAGTGAATACATTGATGGGAAAAGTTTTACCTCGATACATTCGGACAACTTAGAACTCATAAAACTTCTAATTAGTATCGTTAAATCAT